>JANLTQ010000080.1:0-3856 GCA_031363005.1 Acidimicrobiia bacterium
GAGGTCGTCGACGACGGTGGTCGCGCCGTAGGCCTTGGTGAGACCGTCGGTAGTGATGGCGGAAGGGTCTGAGTACGAGGAATGCTTCAGGGGGTGAGTGTGAGCCGCGGACCTGGACGGGCCGTCAGGAGTTTCCGGAGGTCACCTGGAGAATCGGCACGGTTCCGAACGCGCCAGTGGCGCCCCCCGGAGGAGGCGCCACTGGATGCGGGTCGGACGAGTTCGGCTACGCCGGGCGACCCGCACCCGCCGGGATGTCGATGCCGCACTCGGCGGCCGCGGCGCGCAGCTTCTGGAACTGCTCGGCCGTGGGCCGGCCTTCCGGCCGGGTCAGGCCCGCGTTCGTGAGGCAGTCGCGCTGCTCCTGGGTGAGCTGCTGGAACCGCTCACCCCTCTGGCCTCGGTGATCCCCGCGTCCGGGGTGAGCCGGCAGCTTGATCCCGCACTCCTTGGCCGCGGACCGGAGCTTCTTGATCTGCTCTTGGGTCGGACGGCTCGTTGGACGGCTGGTCGGGCGGGTCAGGCCCTGGTCGCTGAGGCACTGCTTCTGCGCGTCGGTCAGCTCGGCGAACGCGGCGTGGCGACTCGGATGCTTGGCGGTGTCCGCGGCGCCGGCCGGCGCCGCGGCCAAGGTGCCCGTGAGCGCGAGTGCGCCCATCCCGCCGGCGGCGAGCAGGGTGGCGAGTTTGGTGGTCTTCATGACTGATCCCTTCGTGTGGTGGATGCCCTCGGTCGAGGACACTGCCCACACTGGACCCACGGGCTGGAGTCCGTTCCAATGTCAGCTGGAGAACAGCTGGAGATCCCGAAGGGCGCGTGTCCAGGAGACCTCCAGGAACCATCGAGCGAACGCTCAGCTCGATCTGGCAGGGTGACGGTCATGACCTTCGCGAGCTCGGCGCCCTGCGTCCTGGTGGTGGACGACGAGGAGAACATCGCGTTCCTCGTGAGTTCGGCGCTCCGGCTCGACGGGTGCGACGTTCGCAGTGTCGGTACCGGGCATGACGCGCTGCGCGAGGCCGAGACGTTCGATCCGGATGTGATTGTGCTGGACGTCATGCTCCCAGATCTCGACGGCTTCGAGGTACTGCGCCGTTTGCGCAACCAGGCGTGTGACGCGCCGGTGCTGTTCCTCACAGCTCGCCACACCACCGCCGACAAGGTGCGGGGGTTGACCGCCGGTGGCGACGACTACATCGTGAAGCCATTCGCGCTGGAAGAACTCGTCGCTCGAGTGCAGGTTGCTCTTCGGCGCGGCGGTGTGGACGCGCGACCGGCGCGTTACCAGGTGCACGATCTGGTGCTCGATGACGATGCGCATCGGGTGTGGCGCGCGGAGACCGAGGTGGCGCTGTCGGCCACCGAATACAAGCTGCTGCGGTGTCTGATCACCAACGCGGGGCGCGTGGTCACACGCGGACAGATTCTCGATCACGTCTGGCAGTACGACTTCGACGGCGAGTCGGCCATCATCGAGTCGTTCATCTCCAACCTGCGCAAGAAGGTCGACCACCACGATGTGAAGTTGATCCACACGGTCCGGGGCGTCGGGTACAGCATCCGAGAACCGGGATGACCCTGCGGACGCGGCTTCTGGCCGCGTTGCTGCTCGTCGTGGTCGCGTTGGGCGTGGCCGGTGTGGTGGTCGTCCGCGGGGAGCGGGACTACCTGTTCGATCAGCTCGACGAACGATTGGACACATTCCGATCGACGGGTCCTGGAATCCTCGGTCGGCTCTCCGGTCGGACCGGTGGACTGTCGGGCGGACCCGCGGGTCGTCCTGTCGGTGCCGTCGCGCCCTTCTCCGACGTGTACGCGGGTCGTATCGGATCAGACGGTCGGCTCGAAACGCTGCTCACCCCGGACGGAGATTCCGAGCTCCGCCCCGACGTGACGAACCTGGATCAGCTCACAACGCCCACGACCCGGGCGACGATCGCCGGCAAGTCTGAGCGGGTTCGCGTCCTTGCGGCACGCTTGCCCGACGGAACCGTGGCCGTGTTCGCGATCTCCACGGCGCGTGCCGAAGGTGCGGCACGTCGGCTTGTGACTTCGATCATGATCGCCGGCCTGCTCGTCGCTGTGCTCTTGTCGTTGGTGGTGTGGTGGGTCATCCGGCTTGGCCTGCGACCGATCCGCGAAATGACCGACGCCGCCGATGCCATCAGCGCGGGCGCAGTCGACCGGAGGGTCGAGGTGCCGGCCGGAAAGACAGAAGCGAGCCGCCTCGGCGTGGCGCTCAACACGATGATCGACACCAGCCAGGCAGCCGAGGCTCGGCTCCGTCGCTTCGTCGCCGATGCGTCACATGAACTGCGGACCCCATTGACCACATTGCGGGGGTATACCTCGTTGTACGCGGCCGGAGGCTTGACCGACGACGAGGCTGTGGCCGACGGCATGCGTCGGATGAACAGCGAGGCAACCCGGATGGCGCACATCGTCGAAGACCTCTTGCTCATCGCCGAACTCGACGAACACTGTGCGCGGGTTCACGAACCGATGGACCTGGTGCCGATACTCCGAGACGCGGCTGCCGATATGCGCGTCGTTCAGCCCGAACGCCAGACTGAGCTCGACGTACCCGATCAGCTCCCGATCATCGGAGATGCAGAACAGATCGTGCAGGTCATCGGAGCGCTGACCACCAACGCCATGCGATACACCCCCGTCGACACGGAGGTCACGATCCGCGCGCTTCACCGGGCCGAGACGACGCGTGTGGAAGTCGTTGATCACGGTCCGGGAATTGTGTCGGGCGATGAAGCGCGGGTCTTCGATCGGTTCTATCGCGCCGATCCGAGCCGGACCCGTGAGTCCGGCGGCAATGGGCTCGGGCTTGCGATCGTGGCGTCGATCGTCAGTGCCCACGGTGGAAGCTACGGCGTGGTCCCCACACCGGAATCCGGTGGCGCAACGTTCTGGTTCGAGCTTCCGACGGCCGCGTAGTCGCGCCGCTTGCCGGCGGCTGGACGAAATACGCGACTTTCGGTTCTTCGAATACCGCTTTCGGCGTCTACATCGCACGCTGCATTTCGGCGCGCCGAACCGGTACTTCAGGTCGTGGTCTCCTGGGAGTAGCTGTTCTTCAGGTCGTCTTGTACGACGGCGGCGTCGGTGGTGATCGTGACCACGCGGAGTGGGGCGGTGAGCTTCCGAGCTGCGAAGCTCCAGCCCGGCGGCAGCGCGAGGCGTGACCCCAGGCTCGCGAGCCCGGACTCCACCAGGTTCGGGTCGATCTGTTGGCTCCAGGACTGCATCACGTACTTCGCGCCGCCGGGATCGGTCAGTTCATAGATTTCGCTTCCGGTATTGAAGGTGAGCTCGGCCTTGCGGTTCACGCGATTGATGTTGTACGGCTTGTTCGCCGCGACCATGTCGGTGATTGCCACCGTCGCGCGCTTGATCATGTCGATCCCGCCGAAGTCCTGGTGCAGTTCGGGACCGGCGATCTTCTTGATGCGGTCCATCAGCCAGTACCGCGGTCCGTTGAGCAACGCGATCAGCGCCTGGTTGCTTGTGGCGATCGCCTTGGCGTCGAGGGCAACCCATTGCGCCTCGGGGCACGCGTTCATGGGGAACGAGTTGTATACGTCCGCGCTCACACCTCCACTGGACGACGGACTGACGAGCAAGACCTCGCAGTAGCGCTTGGCGCGGAGGCTGGTACCTGCGGGCGTCTCGATCGGTGGTGTCGAAGTCGGCTTCGTGGATGAAGCCGTGGACGAGGCCGTGGAGTTCGACGCATCCGACGACGTGCAACCTGTGAGCACCAGCAACAGCGCAGTTGCCGCGGCCACCGATCCGGCGACGCCTTGGAAACGAGAACGAGATGAAGTGCGCATCATGGGGTTGG
>JANLTQ010000091.1:0-2983 GCA_031363005.1 Acidimicrobiia bacterium
CAGGCGGTCGCACCGGGATTCCAGGAGGTCGCCATCGGAACGAAGAGATCACTCCAACCCCAATGGGTGAAGCCATCGAGGGGCAGCGCAGCCACGTGCACCGCGACGAAGACCACGGCGAGGCCACCGAGGTGACGGTGCAGGTCCAGGACCCAGGCCGGAGCGGTGCTTCGGTTGAGGGTCTTGTTCGTGATGAACAGACCCCACAGCACGGCAACCGCCAGAAGGGCCCACGACACGAAGCCGGTCGCGCGCGTGACGTACCACCACGTCTTCGTATCGAGGGTCACGAGATGCTCAGCTCCCGCGGGTCGTCGGCGGCGGTGTTGGTGGTGGTGGTGGTGGGGTCGTGGTGGGCGGTGTGGTCGCAGGGGGCGAGGTGGCCGGGGGAGACGTCGGTGGCGGTGACGCGGAGGGGGCCGGCGTGGGCGCAGGCGCGGCAGCCGGGCCGGGTGCCGATGGGGTCGAGCCGGTTGGAGCCGATGCACCGGGCGCCGGTGCGGACGACGCACCCGCAGGCCGGTTGGCTGCGGCCGCGGACTCGGCGGCGGTCGGCGCCGCGGTGAGGGCCGCGGCGGGATCGGTCAGCGGTGGCGCGCCGGCCGCGGGAGTCGTGGTCGGAGCCGGCGCCGCAGCGCCGGTGGGGGTGCGAGCGCCCGACGGGTTGAGCGCGGCGACGCGCGTGGGGTCGGTTGCGGCCGCTGCCGCGGTAACCGTCGTGGCGGGTGCGCCGGACGCGAGGAGCGCAACGATGGCGAAGGTTGCGGTCGTGCTGAGTCCGGCGGTGAGGGCGCGACTTGCCGCGGCGGGATGGGCTCGGCGTTTCAATCTCCACCGCCTTGGCAGTACTGCTCTCGAGCGTGTTTGTACGCCTCGGTCATGCCGTCGTCGCTGCCCGCGCAGTTGTATGGAGGCGGGCTTGCGTTCGGGGCGGTGGTCGGAGGCGTCGAGGGTGTTGGGTTCGTTGTCGGACTCGTCGGCGGCTTCGGGACGGGTCGCGGGCCGGATCTCGGTGGCTGCGGGATCGCTGGTGCCGGACCCGAGCTCGCGGGGACTGGTTGCGCCACGCCGGTGCCGGCCGGCTGACGGGACGCGGCGACCGCAGCCCAGAATGCCGCCACGGTCCTGGCCGCGGGTGACGACGCCGTCGGCGATGCGTTCTCGCCGGCCGGACTCTCAGTGTTCGGAGCGCCGTCGTCGCTCCGAACGCTCCCGCCGACGGTTCCGGCGGGCACCGCAGTGGCCGCCCGGGCCGGCAGGGCGGTGATGACGGTGGGCCCGGTGGTCGTGGCGATGGCGGCGATGCCGCTCAACAGGGAGGCGGTGACGGCGAACGTCGACGCCACTCCCACGCGATGCAACATGTGACCCTCCTCGGTGACGGACCCCGACCTTGGAGGTATCGGCGGAAACTGGTCAGCGCCTGAACTCGAACCGGGTCAATTTCCGCACAAGTTCAACGTGAAATCCGACGTCCGGGTGGTCAGCCGACGTCGTCGGGCAGCAGTCCCCGCAGGGCATCAACGCGCTCGTAGAGCGTGACGGCATCGGGCGCGGTCACCGTGATGTGACCGACTTTGCGCCCGGCTCGGAGCGACTTGCCGTAGCGATGGAGATGAACGCCCGCCAGTCCGAGGATCGCAGCGGGATCGGGGAGCGCGCCGATGCAGTTCACCATCGCACTCGGTGCGATCGCAGTCGTCTCGCCGAGCGGCCAGCCCAGGACCGCTCGGACGTGATTCTCGAACTGACTCGTGACCGCGCCTTCGATCGTCCAGTGGCCCGAGTTGTGAACGCGTGGTGCCATCTCGTTCGCGAGGAGCTGGTCGCCGAGTTGGAAGAGCTCGATCGTGAGGACCCCGACGTAGTCGAAGTGGTCGAGGATCGACCGGGCGTACCCGTCGGCGGTGGCCTGTAGGTGGTCGGTGATCCTGGGGGCCGGCGCGTACGACGTCCGCAGTATCCCGTCCCGGTGATGGTTCTCGACGAGCGGCCACGTCCGGACTTCGCCGTCGACACTCCGGACGGCGATGATCGAGAGTTCGCGGTCGAACGGAACCCGTCCCTCGAGGACGAGGTCTCCGGCCGGGCCGAGGGCCGCCCACGCCGGCTCGGCGTCGTCCGCGACGGTGATGGTGGTCTGACCCTTGCCGTCGTAGCCGCCTCGGCAGGTTTTGAGAATGGCCGGGGTCCCGATCGCCTTGAGTGCGGCATCGAGTTCCGCTCGGCTACTGACCGCCGCGTACGGCGCCACCGGAATCTCGAGGCTGGTGAAGAGCGACTTCTCGGCGATGCGATCCTGCGAGATCTCGAGCGCGGCGGTGGACGGACGCACAATCCAACCATCGCGTTCCAAGGCACGCGTCGAGGTCGCGGGCACGCCTTCCCACTCGTAGGTGACGATCTCCGAGCCGGTCGCCGCGGCGACGAGGGCCGCGGGATCGTCCAACTCGCCGACGGTCAACACGCTGACGGTTCGGGCCGTCGCTTCAGCCGACGGATCGAGACTGCGCACGTCCACGCCCATCGGGATCGCGGCCAACGCCATCATGCGGCCGAGTTGGCCACCACCGAGCACCGCGAGCGTCGTCATGGGTCAGCTCAGTTGCAGCGTCGGCCGCATGGGATAGCCGTCGAGCTTCGCAACGATCTGACTCCAGAACGCGTCTCGTTGGTGTTGGTAGGTGCCGACGCTGGCGTTGTAGGTCTCGAGTTGTGCACTGACCGCGGCCCGAGTCTTTTCGTAGGCGTCGAGGGCGTTGCGAAGGGGGACGACACCGGCCAGCCGAGCCGTGCGGGAGAGCGCGGACACGCGCGCCGCGTACTCCTCGATCCGATTGGCCGTCTTGACCTGATCAGCGGTATCCGTGCCGGCAGAAATCACTCGCCAGCGCTCGAGGAGCCGGGTCCCGACCGTAGCGGTACGGGTGCCGGCACCATCGATCTTCAGCTGCGTGATGACTGCGTCCAGGGTCTGGAACCG
>JANLTQ010000107.1:0-4397 GCA_031363005.1 Acidimicrobiia bacterium
CCGACTCCCTTCGGCGTGGCGATGCCGATACCCGCGCGGTGGGCCTTCACCAGCGCCGAGTCCTTGAGCGTCTTGGACTCGACGCCGTCGACGAAGAACGTCATCGCGTTCCCCTTCAGCCGAACCGCCACGGTCGTCGGATTCGCGTAGTTGGTGGCGCCGAGTGCATCGACGCGCGTCTCGCTCCCGTTGACGATCTTGAGGACGTTCCACGTTGCGTACCCGGGAACCGCAACCAGGCGCCAGTAGTTCGACGGATTCTGGTATCGGAAGACCAGCGCGAATCCTTCCGGCACCGTGGTCCCCGACACCTGGATCCAACCGTCGGTGCGGCCGACGTCGACGGTCGCCATCATGGGTCGCAGCCCCGGCGCCGAGTTGAGGATCGCTTCCCGGTTCCGGATGCCCCACGACCCACGCTCGGCCTGCCATTTCCCGCCACCGGTCGACGCACCGAGCGACGGCGCGGGGGGGCGGTCGAAGTCGTCGCGGACCGGCGCGTCGGGGCCGACCACGTTCAGCTGGGTCGCCGAGAAGTTCGAGAACCGCGCCGACAACGCGCCCGATTCCGCCTCGACGATCAGACCGGCGTCCGGCGCGTAGTCGAGCTGACGGTCGTCGATCTGGCGGGCGAACACGTCGTCGACGAAGAACCGGATCGACGCAGGGGTCAGATCGACGCGCACCCGGGTCCCGTCCTTGACCGGCTGCTGGCCGAGGTTGCCCATCTCCTGGACGTTGACGCCGGCGATCTTGCTGATCTTCCAGGTCCCGAGTTCCGGGACCGCGGTGAGGGTCCAGCAGTTCAACTCGGAGCGACACCGGAATGCCAAGCCCATACCCTTGGTGATCGTCGCCGCGGTGACGGTCACACTGCCGGGTCCTTGTCCGTCGTGCGCAAGCGCGTAGGCCCGCCGCAGACCATCGTTCGTCGTTGCGCCGGCCAGGCCGTTGCCGGCCGCCCACGTGCTGTTGATCTCGGTCCAATGCTGACCCGTGGTCGCCGTCCCGAGGCCCGGACCCGGCCGGACTTGGAAGTCGTCGCGTAGCTCGCGCGGAAATGCCGCCGCTGCGAAAGCCGCCGGCCCAAAAACGAGACGCTTCTTCTGGGTGGTCACGCGATCCAGAACCACACCGAGGCCGACCAAAAGGACGAGAACAACAACGAGCGCGATGACGGCACGGGACCGCTCGTCCGGCGTCAGGTCCGCGGCGTCAGGTGCGGCGGTGTCACCTGCCACCGGTTGCGTCTCGATCACGCTCGGACTCCGCTCACGTTCTGTTGTGGCCCGACGCGCCGAAGCGACGAGGACGGAAGAACACTCGGCATTGGAAGGGTACGGCGAAGCCTGCTGCCGGCGCAGTCGGCCAACGCGTGCTCGAGCGACCTTTGGATCAGGTCTCGTCCGTGGCGCGTTCGAGCACCGCATCGACCGGCGTGGGCTCGGCCACGGCTTCGGCAAGGTGGTCGGTGCTCGCTGCAGGTTCGAGGGCCTGGCTCTTCTTCCCGAACCCACCGGTCATCCGGCGCCAGCCGACCTTCGCCGCAACGGCGACGCCGGCGGCGCCGGCCGCGACCGCACCGACGATAATGCACCCAGATCCGGCATCGAGGTAGCCGAAGACACCCATGGTTTCCCCCAGAACGTGAACGCCGGTGAGACCACCGGCCGAGCGGCAAAGATTAGCAGCGCCACGCGGAGTCATCCACGGCGCCCCTGAGACCACTGACCGTGGCCCAAACGGGCGGGCAACTCGCGGCCGGCGACCCGCCTACTTCCTGGTGGCTACTTCCTGGTGGCCACGATGAACCGACGATCGCGGTCCAGGAAGGTCCCGTACTGGTGGACCTCCGAGCGTTCGATGGTGAACCGCTCCTCGATGATCGCCACCGTCCGGGCGAAGTCTCGACCCTCGAGCGCCGGAGGGTGCGACTCGAAGATCAGCCGGCCGCCCGGTCCGAGCACGGCGTGACAGCGGTCGAAGTACTCCTCGAGGCCCTGGTGGGTGTTGCCGTCGTAGGTGTGGTGGTTGGCGAAGGAGAGCACGTCGTCGAACTGCTCGCCGCGCGCATCGAAGTCTTCGAAACTCGACACGAGGAACTCCACAGTGTCGATCCCGAGTGACGCTGCGCCCAACTCACCGGCCCGCACCAGGTACGGGTTGATCTCGAACGCCACCGCCCGCCGGGCCGCCGGCGCGATGGCGATCGACAGGAACCCACTGTTGGAACCGATCTCCAGGACCGTTCGATCGCGCACCAGGTCCGTGAGCCCGAACGCCTTCACGCGGGCCGTCGTGTCCCGCAGGCCGGTGATCCCGAGTTCGTCCGAGGACTGATACCAGTACCCCTCGCCGTAGTCGTAGGTGTCCCATTCACGACTCTGGAGGACGAGTTGCTCGTGCAGAGCCCGATGCAGCGCCAGCCGCTTCGGATCGGTTGCCAACGCGCCGTAGTCGTGCTGACGGTTTCTCACGCCGAGCGCGCGCAACGCCGGCTTGGTGCGCACGGCATCGGCCGCGAACCGGAGCGGCGCAACGGTGGACGGCGTGTCGTAGTACGGCCGGTACCGTTCGAGCATCGGGGTCGTCGAGTCCGCCACCGGCGCCGACGCGCGGCCCGAGACGAACAGTTGTTGGAGGGCTCGACCGCGCACCGTCGGGTGCATGAAGTGGAACGTCACGCCCTGGTGGAGGTCTTGGGGCGTTCCCGTCAGCGTGCTCGCGTCGGCCGCGGGCTCGAGCACGTCACGCACCAGGAGTTCGGCGCGCAGGATCGGGTCGACGAACGAGAACACCGCTCGGTACAACGTCTCGTCATCCGGGCGCGTCATGCCGGACAGGTCGACGGCCAGCGGGTCGGTTTCCCACGTGGCGAGGACATCGCCGTCGTCGAGTCCGGGGGTCATGACGAATGCGGAGACGCCGGGCCGACCGCGGACCAGGAGGGACCACAGCAGCACATCAGCGCCGCGGACGTAGGGCAACAAGCCGGTGTGCACGTGGACGATCGTGAGTCCGGCGATGTCGAACACGGCCCGGGGGACGATCCCGCCCCCGCTGAAGATCAGGGTGGCCGGTGCAATCCGGCGCAGCACCGCGTGCAGGCGCGGATCCTTGTGATCGCTCGCACCGACGCGCACCACGTCATCGGCGTAATCGTCGTACCGAAAACCGTCGAACATCTCGGTAAAAAGCGAGTTCGGGTCGGGCACGAGCGACTCGACCGCGCGAGCGATCGCGCGAACGAGTTCCGGTGACCGACGCTGGATCCGGTACGGATGGAAGTTGTGCGCTCGATCCTGCGCGCGTGCACTCAAGCGGAGCGCCGGCTCCGTGTCGATGCCCGGGAGGGACCGCAGGCGACCGCCGAGCGGATCGCGGACCATGAGCACGATGCGTTCGGGTCGGAGCCCGGCGCGCTTCATGCGCGCGAGATACGCCCGGGCCTGGGGTCCTTCCCACGCGAGCAGCGTGACCGGCACCACGCGACCGCTCATCGGTCGGTCCCGGTGCGGTGGTCGAGGACCGCGAGCGCCCACGCCCGGAGACTCGCTGCCTCCGGGAGTCCGTCTCGGAGTTCGATCGCCTTCAGCGCGGAGTTCGCGCACTTCAGTCCCCACCCGCCGTCGTCGGCGACGTCGGCGGGGCCGATCGATCCGGCGTTGGCGAGCAGGACCGCGACCACGCCCGCCATCGTCTCGGGTGACACGGGCGTTTCCGGTTCGCGCCGCTTCCACCCGTCGTCATAGACCACTGACACTTTTCGGCGCACGTCGATCTGACGACACAGGGCATCGACCCGAGCACGATCGGCGTCGACGAACACCGCCGGGCCGAGAGCCAACCAAGCGAGCACGAGCTGGGGCACCACGATCGGACCGGACACGTCCTCGGTCGTTTGCACGCGTTCGATCCGGTCGAACACTCCGTTCGCGTCGATCATCGCAGCCCCCGAGCCGTTGCGAAGGCGTCGGCCTTGGCCGCGATTACTGCCGCACCGGCGGATCCACTCCCGCCGACGTTGAAAACGGATTCGTCGCGCACCGCCACCAGGCGCTCCCGCCACGCCCTTGCCGCGCCGACGATTTCGGTCACCGTCGGGACGAGCGCGTTGAGCCGGTCGGGCGCGATCACCGCACCTATGCGCTCACGCACCGACGCTTCGAACGGTTCGATGCCGAGTTCGCCGTAGTCGGGATTGTTGACCTTGCGGGGAACGTCGACGAAGACCACCGGACGTTCGAGCCCAAAGGCGTACTCCAGCGCCGCGCCGGACCAATCGCTCACCATCACCTCCGACTCGTGGAGAGAACGGGCCCCGACGATGTCCTGATCCAGCTCGAAGTCGGGATGTGACCCGAAGGCCGCCGCCAACTGTTCAATGGCGCGCGGCG
>JANLTQ010000244.1:0-7581 GCA_031363005.1 Acidimicrobiia bacterium
CGGGCTTCCAGACCCCGGCGGGGTTGTGCAGCAGTGATTGGTAGAAGGTGACGATGTCGGCGGCCGTCATGAGCCCGCCGCCGCCGGGGTGCCCGATCGGACGCGCGTCGTCGACGCTGAGTCGGATCAGGCCGGTGGGCGTCACCGTGCTCACCGGGAGTTCACGCATACCCAGCGCGGCTTCGAGTTCGTCCGGGGTCGCGAGTTCGCCGACCTCGACGACGGGCGCCACCGGCATGGTCGTACCGAGCAGACGGTCCGCGATGCCCGCTGGTCGGGTGATCCGCTCCTGGAGCAGGTCCCGATAGTCGCCGCCCGTCACGCGATCGATGATCTCGACCAGCACCCAGTGCGCAGACTCGGGGTGGTATTCGGACGTGGAGTCCGGCTCCCAGTTCAAGTGCCAGCCCGCCATCTTCTCCACTCGCCCCGTGCGCGTCTCGATCTCGGGGAAGCCGACCGGCGCGTGTGGGAATCCCGAGGTGTGGAGCATGACCTGCTCCACGGTGATGTCGCCTTTGCCGTTGGCCCCGAACTCCGGGATGTAGTCCGTCACTCGCTTCGAGACGTCGATGAGTTCTTCACCGATGAGGAGCCAGACCAGCGACGCGACGAACGCTTTCGTCGCGGAGAACACGATGTAGCGGGTATCGGTCGTCGCGTCACCGAAGGCCTCGAACACCTCGAGCTCGCCGTTGCGGGCCAGCGCGATCTGGCAGCTCGGAAGGAGGCCCGAGTCGATTTCTCGGTGGATGCGGGTGGTGAGGGCGTCGATCGCGGTCGTCATGCCGGGAGCCTGCCCCCGTGCCGTCGGCTTCCACAAGTGCGGAGCCGTCCACCTGTGGAATCATCGGGATTCACCGAGCAAGGGGACCGTCATCGATTACGAACCGACTCCAGAGGATCACTTCACGTTCGGCCTGTGGACGGTCGGCAATCGCGGGCGCGATCCGTTCGGCCACGAGACCCGGCCGCCGATCGATCCGGTCGACGCGGTGAAGCGCCTCGCCGACCTCGGCGCGTACGGCGTGAACTTCCACGATGACGACCTCGTGCCACCGGGTTCCTCGGCTGCCGAGCGTGACCGGATCGTGATCGCCTTTCATCGGGCGCTCGCCGACACCGGTCTGCGCGTGCCGATGGCCACCACCAACCTCTTCTCGCAGCCGGTGTTCAAGGACGGTGCGTTCACGGCGAACGACCCCAAGGTGCGCCGGTTCGCGCTGCGCAAGACCATCGACGCGATCGACCTCGGTGCCGAGTTGGGTGCATCGGTGTTCGTGATGTGGGGCGGGCGTGAGGGAGTGGAGTGCGACGCGGCCGTCGACGTTCCTGCCGCGCTCGACTGTTACGCCGAGGCGATCAACGCCTGTTGTGCGTACATCACCGAGCAGGGCTACGAGATGGAAATCGCGATCGAGCCCAAGCCCAACGAACCGCGCGGCAACTTGTTCCTCCCCACGGTCGGGCACGCGCTCGCGTTCATTCACGAACTCGAGTATCCGGAGATGGTGGGACTCAACCCCGAGTTCGCGCACGAGACGATGAGTGGGCTGTCGTTCCATCACGGCGTTGCCCAAGCGCTCTGGGCCGACAAGCTGTTCCACATCGACCTCAACGGTCAGGTGCCCGGCAAGTACGACCAGGACTTCCGGTTCGGTTCGGAAGGTCACAAGGACGCGTTCTACCTCGTGAAGCTGCTCGAAGAAGCGGAGTGGAACGGCATGCGCCACTTCGATGCGCACGCCTATCGCACCGAGGACGAGGACGGGGTGTGGGAGTTCGCCCGTGGGTGCATGCGGACCTATCTCATCCTCAAGGAGAAGGCGGCCCGCTTCGCGGTCGACGAAGACATCCAGGCTGCGCTCGCGGTGGCGAAGGTCGATCAACTCGGTCTGCCCACGCTGCCGGAACCCCCGGAGACTCGGTGGAAGACGCTGCGGGAGGAGACCTTCGACGTCGATGCGCTGGCCACCTACGGCTACGGCCACGAGCGCCTCGACCAGCTCGTGACCGAACTCCTCCTCGGCGTCCGCTAGCCCGTGAGCGGGTTTCGGTGACGATCGTTGCAGGGGTCGATTCGTCGACGAAGGCCACCAAGATCGAGATTCGAGACGCGGAGACGGGCGCGTTGGTGCGGACCGGCCGCGCCGCGCACCCCGCGACCTCGCCGCCGCGGTCCGAACAGGACCCGAACGCATGGTGGACCGCCTTCGAGCAGGCCGCCGAGGCGGCCGGCGGTCTCGACGATTGTGCAGCCGTGTCGATCGCCGCGCAGCAACACGGGCTGGTCGTCACCGACGCCACCGGAACACCGCTCCGGTCCGCGAAGTTGTGGAACGACACCGAGTCCGCGCCCGACGCCGCTTGGCTCCTCACCCAGCTCGACGACGGTGCGAGTGGCTGGGCCCGTGCGTGCGGCTCGGTGCCCGTCGCCGCGTTCACGATCACGAAGTTGTCGTGGCTGCACCGCACCGAGCCCGAGACGTTCGCGCGCATCGAACGGGTGATGCTGCCGCACGACTGGCTCACGTGGAAGCTGACCGGCGAGTACTCCACCGATCGTGGTGACACCTCGGGCACTGGCTACTGGTCGCCCGCGACCGGTGACTACCGGTACGACCTGCTGGAGATCGTCCACGCAGAGTTCGACTGGGCCGGTGCACTCCCGCCCGTGCAGGACGCCGCGGACGCATTCGGAACTGGCGACAACATGGCCGCCGCACTCGGACTCGGGATGGTTCCGGGCGACGTCGCGATCTCACTCGGCACGTCGGGCACGGTGTTCGCAGTGAGCGAGGCCGCCACCGCGGATCCGACCGGTGCAGTCGCCGGCTTCGCTGATGCGACGGGCCGGTACCTGCCGCTCGTGTGCACGCTGAACGCGACCAAGGTGACTGACACGATCGCGCGCCTTCTCGGCGTGGACCATCCTGGTCTGGACGCGCTCGCAGTTGCGGCGGCGCCCGGCGCCGGCGGCCTGACTCTCATCCCGTACTTCGACGGTGAGCGGACTCCGAACCGGCCCGACGCTCGGGGCGCGCTCGTTGGCCTTCATCCCGATGCCTCGCGTGAAGCGGTGGCGCGCGCCGCGTACGAAGGCGTGGTCTGCGGCCTCCTCGATGGGCTCGACGCGTTGCGCGCGGTCCACGTTCCGGTCGACGGGCGTTGTTTCCTCATCGGCGGTGGTGCTCGCAGTGCGGCCTACCGCCAGGTCGTGGCGGATCTCGCCCAGCGTCCGGTCACGATCGTCGCCGATGACGAACTGGTGGCACTCGGTGCGTGCGTCCAGTCCGCGGCGCGCGCCCAGCGGATGCCAATCGCTGCGGTGCAATCGGCCTGGAATCTCGGTGCTGGGTACGAGATCGAAGCCTCAATCGACGCAGCCACCACCGAGAAGATTCGTTCCAACTACGCCTCCGCTCGCGCCTGATCGGACAACGCGAGGTTTCGAAAATCGTCACGTTTCGGACCTTGATTCAGAGGGACGGTCCGTCGATACGTCGAGATGGATCCCCGGACCGAGTCCCGTCGTCCCGCGCTTGGATGGTGGTTGGTGTTCGCCGCCGCGACGGTCGGCGGGCCGATCGCAGCCGCACGCCTGATCCCTGACTCCGTGGTGTGGACCCAGCCGGTCGTGCTGTTCTGGGTCGTGGTGATCGCAGCATCGCTCTGCGTCGTCGCGTCCGTCGCGGTCATCCGGGTGGCGGTGAGGGATGAACTCGCGGAGGTGGGGCTCATCGGTGGCTTCTTCTTCGCGGTGTCGGTCTTGCCGCTCGTCCACGGGATCACGGTTCCCGGCGTTGTCTACGGTCCGAATCCCGCGACGATGGCATCGGTGTTCTGGGCGCTACCGATCGCGTCCATGATCGCCAGTCCGATGGTGGCGCCACGACCTGTGCGCGCGGTGCTCGTCCGGCACTGGCGATCGTGGGTGGGAACCTGGTGTTGTGTGGTGGTCACGCTGGCCGTCGCGTTGCTCGTGGACCCGGCCCTGCTCCCGTTCTCGCCGCTCGGCTCCGGTGCGGCGATGGTGGTCGCAGGTCTTTCGCTCGCGTGTTGTGTCGTGTTCTCCGCTGCGCACCTCCGGCTGTACTGGATCGGCCGGGCGTCGGGATCGTTGGCAGTCGCGTTCGGGTATCTCCTCGTCGGCGGGTCGAGTCTGGTGTGGTTCGGACGCGCGCCGTTCACCACCGGCTTCTGGCTGGCCCACGCCATGGACATCGTCGGCGTGTTCCTCGGCACCATTGCAGCCGCAGTGACCTATCACCAAGGCACGTTCGCGCGCAGTGTGATCGCGCCGCTCGTTGCCCACGATCCCGAGGCCGCGCTCGAACTCGGACTCGACTCGACGGTGCGTCGGTTCATCGCCGACCTCGAAGCAAAGGATCAGATGACGCGTGATCACGTGGTGCGGACGGCTGCGCTCGCGCTCCGTGTCGGTGCCGAGCTGCATCTCGCGGCCGACGAACTCCGCATCCTCGGTCTCGGTGCGCTCCTCCACGACGTCGGGAAACTGGAAGTCCCGGTTACAATTCTCACGAAGCCGGGACGCCTCGATCCCGATGAGTATTTGGAGATGCAACGCCACGCCGCGATGGGCGACTCGATGGTGCGCCAATCTCGAGTCGTGGCCGACTGCGCTCCGGTGGTTCGCAGCCATCACGAGCGCATCGACGGTCGGGGATACCCGGATGCGCTCGTCGGCACGGCCATCCCGAAGCTGGCACGGATTGTGAGCGTCTGCGATGCGTTCGACGCGATGGCGAGCACCCGTCACTATCGCGACGGGATGGGGGCGGACCGGGCAGTGTCGATCCTGCGTGAGCACTCGGGTTCGCAATGGGATCCGGTGGTGGTCGAGGCGTTGACGCGCGTCGTCGATGTCGGCATCGCCGTTCCCCAGCCGACTGCGCTTGCTGATGTCGGCCGCGAGTTCACATCAGTCTCGTGCTGCTGTGTCGACGCCCTCCCGGAGTCGGTCCTCACCGCCTGATCGCTGGTTCTTCCAAAAATGGACTACCGGGTCCGGATGGGATCGTCACGACTCAGCCGCAGCGGCCTCGCGGGCACGGCGCTTGCGGTGCCACTTCAGGCCGCCTTCGAGGGCGGCGAGGATGGTGTCGTTGTTGCGCGAGATGCGCGAGTGGACCCACCGCTCCAGGCCGACGCGCCGCATCCACGGGTTGAAGCACTCGTACTTCTCGGTGAAGTGCACGCGGGTGCGACCGTCGGCGAGATCCTCCAACCGGGTGAAGCCCTCGGCACGGGACCACAGCGGCTTGCCGATTGCGTCGTAGCGCCACGACTCGTGCAACTTGACCTGGGTCAACCACTCCCACGACTTCCCGACGCCGCCGGACCCGAGAATCTTCGGCACCGGGAACGTGCAGTGACGGACGAGGCCTTCGCCGATCTCGCTTCCCGGATGCAAGATGTGGATCTGACCGAGCTTGCCTTGGGGCCGATCCGGCGCGCGGTACCAGAACAGATCCCACACTTCCTCGACGGGTGCATCGAGCTCGACGGAGAACGAGTGCTCCTGCATCAGGGGCCGGTCGAGCCCGTGATGTGCACGAGGCAGTACTCGTTGCCGGCCGGATCGAGAAGCACCTGAAACGGTTCGGCCTCGTCGTGGACCAGTTCGCCGACCCGGGTTGCGCCCACGGTTTCGGCGGCCACGGTTGCCACCTCGATGTCCTCCACCCACACGTCGAGGTGCAGCCGATTCTTGGTCACCTTGGGCTCGGGGACCCGTTGAAAGGCAAGACGGGGACGGCCGGGGTCGGCAGCCCGCAACGAGATCCAATCATCGCTGCGGTGGTGGACATCGACCCCAAGCACGGCGGACCAGAACGCGGCGAGCGGCTCCGGATCCAAGCAGTCGATCACGATGGTGCGCAACTGACCCAACGCCATGCGCGCACTGTAGAACCGCCGGGTGATCCGGTGTCGAAGGTCGAAGGCCTCTACTGAACGCGGAGATCGATCGGTACGTTCGCCGTATGTCCATCGGGAATGCCGTCGTGAGTGCTCTGCTGCGCTCTCCGTTCCACCGAGCGATGTCAGGATCGATCGATCTGATCCGGTACACGGGCCGGCGATCCGGCCGGGTGATCACGACCCCGACGCAGTACGCAACTCACGGTGACGACGTAGTGATCCTGGTCGGTCACCCGGAGTCCAAGCAGTGGTGGCGCAACTTCTCGGAGGCTTGTGACATCGAGGTGCTCGTGGCCGGCGTCTGGCGACCGATGCGTGGACGGGCGCTCGTCGGTGCCGACGAGCCGGAGACGGTCCGGCCGCTCCTCGAGACCTATCTCGCACGGTTTCCGCGCGCCGCTCGATCTCTGGACGGCACATCCAGCGACGAGCGGGTCCGGAGATCCGTGGTCGTGGAGTGTCGGCCCCGCTGAGTCAGGCGCGGTCACGGACCCCGGCGGCACGACTTCGATCTGGCACTCGGCGGAGGATTGGTTCCCAGACGGTACGGTCAGACCATGAGTGACGAGCCCGAACTCCAGATTGCCGACTCCCTCCTGGACCTGGTGGGCAACACGCCGATGGTGCGGCTGGGGCGGATCGGTCGAGACCTGCAGTGCGACCTGGTGGCGAAGGTCGAGACCTTCAATCCGGGCGGCAGCGTCAAAGATCGCCCGGCAGTCGCGATGATCGACGCCGCCGAGCGCGACGGCCTCCTCAAGCCGGGCGGCACCATCGTCGAGCCCACATCGGGGAACACGGGTGTGGGGCTTGCAATCGTCGCCGCCCAACGCGGCTACCAGTGCATCTTCGTCATGTCCGACAAGATGAGTCCGGAGAAGGTGGCTCTGCTCCGTGCCTACGGCGCCGAAGTGGTCGTGTGCCCCACCGCGGTTCCACCCGACGATCCGAACTCGTACTACTCCGTCGCGGACCGGCTCACTCGCGAGACCCCGAACGCGTTCCGCCCCGATCAGTATTCGAACCCGCACAACCCTGCGGAACACGAACGGTCGACCGGGCCCGAGATCTGGCGTCAGACCGCCGGTCGGATCACGCACTTCGTCGCGGGCGTCGGGACCGGCGGGACGATCACGGGGGTGGCGCGGTACTTGAAGCGCATGAACCCGGACGTGCAGATCATCGGCGCCGATCCCGAAGGGTCGGTGTACTCCGGCGGGACCGGCCGGCCGTATCTCGTCGAGGGCGTGGGTGAGGATTTCTGGCCCACCACCTATGACCCGTCGCTCGTGGACCGCACGATCATGGTCAGCGATACGGATTCCTTCTTGACCGCACGCCGAGTCACGCGCGAGGAAGGTCTCCTCATCGGTGGGTCGTGCGGTACCGCAGTCCACGCGGCCCTGACCGTGGGCGCCGAGCTCGGTCCCGAGGCGATGGTGGTGGTCTTGCTCCCGGATTCCGGTCGGGGATACCTCTCGAAGATCTTCAACGACGACTGGATGATGGACTTCGGGTTCATTCGGTGCAACGGCGACTGCGCCGGCGACGTGCTCGCGGCGAAGGACGGCGACCTCCCACCGCTCGTGTTGGTGACGCCCGATGAACCGGCTCGTCATGCATGGACGTTGATGCGAG
>JANLTQ010000268.1:0-7245 GCA_031363005.1 Acidimicrobiia bacterium
GATCGGTGAACGCATGGCAGCTCGGGTCGTGTCCACGCGGCCCAGACCCTTTCGGGTGGCACCGGGATGGTGCGCTCGAGCACGAGGTCGAGGGCGGCGTTCGGGGTGAAATCGCTCATGGTGGTCCTTCTATTCGGTTGGTGGTGATCAGGAGATGGTCCAGACCGTCGAGTCGGCGTTCCCAGTGGTTGCGAAACTCGGCGAGCCATGCCGAGGCGAGCTGCAACGAGCCGGGGGCGAGCTGATACGTGCGGGTTCGTCCGTTCTTGTGCGAGGTCACGAGCGCTGCCCGCTCCAGGACGCCCATGTGTTGCATGAACGACGGAAGTGCCATCGCGAACGGCTGTGCCAGCTCGCTCGCCGACGCGGGCGCGACACTCAAACGCTCGACAACCGCGAGACGAGTCGGATCCGCCAGCGCGTGGAAGATGCCCGGAAGCGCGGGATCGACTCGGTGATGCTGAGGCATATGCCTAACTATATCGTTAGGGGAATGCTGAGGTCAACACCTCACTCTGATCGCGGATCGGGGAGGGATCGACCTGCGGCGTCGGCGCGGAGGGCCGCCTTGGCGACCTTGCCGCCGGACGCGCGTGGCAGGTCGTCGGTCTGGGTCACGAGATGCTCCGGCCACAGTTCCTTGCCGACGCCACGTGCCGCGAGGTGGGCACGCACGTCGTCGAGGGTCGGTACTGACATTCCGGGGCGCACGACCGCGTAGACACAGACCCGTTCGCCGAACACCGGGTCCGGCATCGCCACCGCCGCGCAGAGTGCGACGGCCGGATGAGTTCCGACCTCGCCCTCGACCTGCGCCGCCGAGATGTTCTTGCCGCCGCGGATGATGAAGTCCGATGTCCGACCGGCGACGGTCAGCACCCCCGACCCGTCGATGGTGCACAGGTCGCCCGTCCGCATCCAACCATCGTCGGTGAAGAGTTCGAGGTTCGCGGCGGCGTCCTCGTAGTACCCGCGACTCGTGACCGGCCCGCGACACGCGGCAATGCCGGGTCCGCCCGTCGCCGTCACCTCCGCACCAGTGTCCGGATCGAACAAGCGAACCGCCATCTCTGGAAGTACGTGTCCCGCAGTACGCAGGCGGGTGTCGCGGTCGTCGCCGAGGCGAGTGGCGGACAGCGCGCCGGTCTCGTTCGAGCCGTAGAACTGCAGGACGCGGGCGTCGGTGCGGTCCTCGAACTCCGCGGCCCGCTCGTACGCCACCATCTCGCCGCCGGTGTAGAGCACCCGCAAGCTCGTGAGGTCGTGGTCCTCGACGGCGGGGGAGTTGAGGAGCATCACGAACTGCGTAGTCACCGCGGCGAGAACGGTGACGCGATGCGTTGCGATCGCCGTCAACGTGGCCTCGGGTGAGAACCGGGCGAGCAGGACGCACGGCGAGCCGAGGATCGCGGGGGTGAAGTGGCCGGTCCAGAGCCCGAATCCGAACGGTGCCGGCAACACGCTCATGAAGACGTCGTCCTCGGTGAGTGCGCCGGTCTGGACCGCCAGTTCGTGGAACGCAAACCATCGCGCTTGGTGGTGCATGACGATCTTGGGGAGCCCGGTGGTTCCGGAGGTTGAGTTCAGGAACCACAACTCATCCGCCGAGAACGCGCGCGTCGGGTCAAGATCCGCGTCGCGGCCGGTGGTCGACGGCAGCGCCGTGAACAACGTCGCCGACTGCGTTGCCGAAACGAGATGATCGACCTCCCGGGTGCCGGCACGGGGTCCGATGCCAACCACCACGAGTCCGGCCCGCTCGGCCGCGAGGTACATGACGTGCACCTCGGGACCGTCGGGCATCTGGACCGCGACACGGGTCCCGCGCTCGGGATACTCGTGCGCCAAGTGAGCCGCGAGCTCGTTCGCGCGCGCGTCGTACTCGCGCCAGGTGAGCGCAGCGGCGCCGAGGAACGCCGGCTCGTCAGGCCGCGATCGCGCGTGCTGCGCGATGACCTCGGACAGGGTCACGCGGTGGTGGCGGCCAACGTGTAGTCGTGACGGACGCGCGCGGTGACGACCCAACCACCATCGACCTGATGGCGGCGGATGTGCTTGACGTTCGTGCCGGTCACCGTCGGCTTTGCATCGCCCGGGTACCAGAGTTCGATCGTGCCCGAGTGATCGGTCGTACCCGCGACGTGCAGGTTGCCGGTGCAGTCCGCGCTTCGTTGGGTCAGGCGGCCGGGCGCGAAGCGCGGATACGGACGCCAGGTGCACGCCCACTCAGGTACGACACCGAGGTTGTGGTCACCCGGGCAGCCGTTGCGTTGAAAGTGGATGAGCACCGCGTCCGGCGTTCCTCCGGGACGACCCACGCTGTGCGGGTCCCCGCACGCTTGGCGCCACTGCCACCAGGCGTCACCCGCAGTGATGAGTGCGTCTTCCTTGGCCGCGAACCGTCCGAGCTTCTCCTGGGCGACCGCGGGCTCGGAGAACCAGCCGTACTCACCGACCCACATTGCCGTGCGGTACCCGGTGGCGAGTGATTGGAAGTAGCCGAACAGCGCCTCGATCGGCAGGTTGCCAATCGACTCGCCGTAGTTGTGTGCCTCGAAGACGATGTTCTCATCGTTGGTGAAACTGGCCGGTACCCCCACGCCGAACACCGTGGTTTCGAAAAAGACGATGTGATGGTCGTGTCCGCCCTCGGCGGCGCGGATCGCATCGATCGAGCGGCCGAAGAACCGCGTGAGACCGTCGAGGAAGTTCGGACTCGTGCCGTGGTTCGGCTCGTTCAACAGGTCGAAGCCGGCGACGGCGGGCTCGTCTCGAAACTCGCGGGCGACGGCGCCCCATGCGGAAACGAGGTGGCTCATGATTCCGTCGCGGTCGGTGTAGAAGCTGTCCCATGCCGTCTGCACCGCGGCGCTGTCTTCGCGGCTGCCCGCGGAGCAGGTGTCGGCGCCGTCGGTGATGGTCGCCCACGCGGGCGCTCCGTCCCAGCCGATGGCCGGCGACCGACCCGGCGGGCAGGCGACGCCGGGCGGCGACGCGATGTACTTGCCCCACGCGTCCTGGTGCATATCGATGACGGAGTAGATGCCGTGTTCCTGCGCGTCGTCGACGGCGCGATGGACGCGTCGCAGATACGAGCGGCTGATGTGGCCCGGACGCGGTTCGAGTGAGGACCAGGACACGAGCAGGCGAACGACGTTGAAGCCGTGCGCTTCCATCGCCGCCCAGTCGGTGTTGGTGACCGGCACCACGGGCGCGAGGTTCGGGTCCGCCTGGTAGTAGTCACCGAGCGAGTTGAGGTTGACGCCGCGCAACGTCACCTGGCGTCCGTCGTCGTCGACGATCGCAGGCGCGTCGCCTCGGGTCGCGTGCAACGCCGGGAGGTCGTGCTCGTCACGGCGATCGGAGTCTTCGTGCGATCGCGCGCCGGCGACGGCCGGCACGAGTGCGGTGCCGATGAGCATCGCGACGAGCGCCCCGCCGAGCTGGAGGGACCGTGCGCGTCGGGTCATGGTTTCGCCTCTGGTGGGGTGGACAATCGGAACAAGTCGACCGCATTCTGCCAGCAGATCCGGCGGACCTCCTCGTCCGGCACACCCTGCAGCTGTTGGCGCAGACGGGCTTGGGTATCCGGCCAGGTGGAGTCGGCGTGGGGATAGTCGGACTCCACGAGCAGATGGTCCACGCCGATCACGTCACGCGTGAGGAACCCCGAGGTGTCGTCGATCGCGCAGAACCAGAAGTTCCGGCGCAGCACATCGCTCGGGGAGAGGTCCACGTCCCGCCAGGTGGGGAGGTAGCCGAGCTGGTACTCGAAGCAGTGGTCGAGCCGGTCGATGAGCCCCGCCACCCACCCGATGCCACCCTCGGACAACGCGATCTTGAGCTTCGGGAATCGGACGGGGATCTTGGAGTAGAGCCAGTCCACCGCCGCGTACATCCCGTACGCGAAGAACAACACCGCGACGGTTTCTGGCGGTGCATCGGGCGCGGTTATCGGCGACGAACCCGACGAGCCGACGTGCAGACACACGACGGTCTCGGTCTCCTCGCACGCCGCCAGCATCGGGTCCCAGTAGCCGGTGTGCAGCGACGGCAGTCCGAGCTTCTCCGGTGCTTCGGAAAAGGTGAGCGCCTTGAACCCGCGCGCGGCGTTGCGCCGGATCTCCTCCGCGGCGAGCGCGGGATCGCGCAGCCAGGTGATCTGGTTGGGAATGAAGCGGTCGGGGGCGGCGCCACACCACGCCTCGAGGTGCCAGTCGTTGTACGCGCGCATCGCCGCGAGCGCGAGGTCCGGGTCGTCGGGCCACGTCGTGAGTCGTTGGCCGACGAAGCCGGGCAAGAAACTCGGAAAGCACAGGGAGCCCCACACGCCGTTGAGGTCCATGTCGGTCAGGCGCGCGGTCACGTCCCATGCGCCCCGTCGCATCTCGTCGAAGCGGGTCGGCTCGAAGCCGTACTCACTCGTCGGCCGACCGGCGACTGCGTTGAAACCGACGTTGGGCAGGAGTTCGCCGTTCCAGAGCCACGCCTCACCACCGTCGTCGGTGTCCACGATGCGTGGCGCCTCGTCCTGGTACTTCGCCGGGAACCGACCCGCGAACGCGTCCGGTGGCTCGACCACGTGGTCGTCCACCGAGATGATCGTGGCCCACTCGTCGCGCGGTGACGGCTCGGGCAGGAACGTGACCTCCTCGCGGCGGCCGGAACTTCCGCCGAACGCCTCGGAAGCCGCCAGATCGTCGAGTGACATACCCATGGTGGTGGTCTCAGTCCAGAACGTCGGGGGAGCGGCGGAGCACGGCGCGAGTGGCGCCGGCCCAGTATGCGGCGGGGGCGTTGCGTTCGAGTTCGGCCTTCAACGCGTGCCGTCCCGGCGCGGGAAGCTCGGGCAGGGTCGTGCCGGCCTGCAGCGCGTCGAGGGTGAACCGACACATCCGCTCGTAGGTGGCGGCCTTGTAACACGCGGCTTCGAGGGTGGCGCCGATGACGATCGCGCCGTGGTGGGCGAGTTGAATGCCGCTCGCCGCGCCGACGCGCGCGGCCAACGCCGCGCCGGCCGGCCCGGATTCCACGGTCCCGTCGTACTCATCGACGGTGATGAGTTCGCCGTCGAAGATGCACGCGTTCTGGTGACTGATCACGGGCGCAACACCGAGACACGCCAGCACCGTGGCGGCGTACGGGTGGCCGTGGACGATGACGCGAGCGTCGGGTCGGGCGCGGTGTAACTCGGTGTGGAGATACACGGCCGGCGTGACGTCCCACGGGCCGTCGAGCACGGTCCCGGAACCGTCGACGGTCATCACGTCCGACGCGAGCGTCTCTTCCCACCACCGACCCCACGCGGTGCACCAGATCGTGCCGTCGCCGCGATCCCAGGTGATGTGGCCCGACAGGTTCTCCTGCCACCCTTCGGCCGCAAGGATTCGATGCGCGATCGCGAACCGCTGGGGATCGGTGAGTGGCGGGTCGACCCCCGGAACCGCGCGTGGCCACGACATGCGCGGAACCTACCCGCCATCATCGACCGCGCGCACCGACACCAGGTCTGGCAAGCTCGCCGCCACCGACGAGGAGGATCACATGGACTACCGCCGCTTGGGTCGCACCGGACTCGAAGTCAGCCCGCTGTGTCTGGGCGCCATGATGTTCGGTGCCTGGGGCAACCGGGATCACGATGACAGCATCGCCATCATCCACGCCGCGCTCGATGCGGGCATCAACTTCATCGACACCGCGGACATGTACTCCGACGGTGAGTCCGAGGTCATCGTCGGGAAGGCACTCGCGGATCGACGAGACGACGTCATCCTCGCCACCAAGGTGCACGGGCCGATGGGCCCGGGTCCGAACCGCTCCGGGAACGGCAGACGCTGGATCATCCAGGAGTGTGAGTCGAGCCTGCGCCGGCTCGGGACCGACTACATCGACCTGTACCAGATCCATCGTCCGGATCCCGCGATCGACATCGACGAGACGCTCGGCGCGCTGACTGACCTCGTGCACGCGGGCAAGGTCCGGCACCTCGGGAGTTCGACGTTCCTGCCGTCCGAGATCGTCGAGGCGCAGTGGACCGCGGAGCGACGCGGCCGCGAGCGGTTCGTGTGCGAGCAGCCGCCGTATTCGATCCTGGTCCGCGGCATCGAGGCGGACGTGCTGCCGACGTGTGAGCGGTACGGCATGGGGGTGATTCCCTGGAGCCCGCTCGGTGGCGGATGGCTCTCGGGAAAGTGGCGTCACGGCGGCGAGAACTCGAGCCGGCGCGCCGCGATGTTGCCCGACCGCTACGACATGAGCACGCCCGAGAATCAACGCAAGCTCGATGCCGCCGACGCGCTCGGTGCGTTGGCCGACGATCTCGGGATTTCGTTGGTGCATCTCGCGCTCGCGTGGGTGCTGAACCATCCGACCGTGACCGCGGCGATCATCGGCCCGCGCAAGCTCGATCAGCTGGAGTCTCAGCTTGGCGCGGTCGACGTCACGCTCGACGCCGCCACCCTCGATCGCATCGACGCGATCGTGCCGCCGGGGACCAACTTCAGCTGGTCCGACGCGGGCTACTCGCCGCCCGGTGTTGCCGACGCGGCGCAACGTCGGCGCCCGTGAGGCTCGACCCGGTGAGGCCCGACTCGGTCAGGGCGAGCCGGTTCGAAGATCAGTACGTGCTTGCGGCGGTACTGATCATTGCGTCGATCATCGTGTACGCCGCCACCGGCGATCACATGATCGGGCGCCTGTCGGTCGCCACCGTCCAGACGATGACGCTGGTGGTCATCCTGCACGCCTCGAGCGCGTCGCGGCGGGCGATCGTCATTGCCGGCGCGCTCGGTGCCGTCGGGGTGCTCGTCACCGGCCTGTCGGTCGCGTACGACAGTCAGACGGTGGGGCCTGCCGTAGTGGGGGCGCTGCTGGCGCTGGTCGGCCCCGTGGTCATCGTCGGCCGCCTGCGCCGTCACCTCCGCGTCGATATCGCGACGGTCGCGGGGTCACTGTGCATCTACCTGTTGGCCGGCTTGTTCTTCGCGTACATCTATCGGATGATCGAGATCGTCGACCATCCGTTCTTCCACCAGCATCTCCGCCCGGGTCCAGGCCCGGTGGATTTCGTCTACTTCAGCTTCGTGACGCTCACCACCCTCGGGTATGGCGACCTCACCGCGCGAGCCGATCTCAGTCGCATGATCGCGATCTGCGAAGCGTTGTTCGGGCAGCTGTACCTCGTGAGTGTCGTGGCGATTCTCGTCGGTAGCTTCGGCCGAGGCCGCCGCGCGAGTGAGGGTGTCG
>JANLTQ010000290.1:0-1683 GCA_031363005.1 Acidimicrobiia bacterium
CATCGGTCGTGCCGGCGCCATCGTGGTCGTGGTCCTCGGCGAACTCGCTGCGGTTGCCGCGATCAGCGCGCTGATCCTGAACGATTTGGACTCGTTGTTCGCATCCGCGAGCCGTTCGGTTCACCAGGCGTTGGCAGTCAAGAGTGGGGACGGCCTGGGCCTTCGACTCGAGCGCGCGCTCAGGGTCGGCGATGGCGTCCAGTCCTGGCTGTCGCACCTCCCACAACGCATCTTCTTCAACAGCCCGGCGCCGCCGGCGGCCGGCCAACGGGTTGCCGACCTGCTGGTCGTCGCCGTCCTGACGGCGTTTTTCATGGCGAGCGGTGCATCCATCGTTGCGGCGATCGTCGCGATCTGGAGGCGAGAAGATCGCGAAGACGTCTGGAAGTTGGTGCGAGACATCGACCGCCGGGCCGGTCGGTTCCTTCGTCACGCCGTGCTCATGGGCATCGCGGCCGGCGTCGTGATCTCGCTCTTGGGATGGGCAACCGGCCTCGCTCATCCGGTGCTGCTCGGCGCCTGGGCAGCGTTCTGGGTGTCAGTGCCTCGGCTCGGCTGGTGGATCGCCACGGCGCCGGTCATCGCCACCGCGTTCGCTCAGGACCCGGCGGTGCTGGGAGTGGCCCTCGTGGGGTCAGCGTTGGTGGTGGCGTTCGGCGTTCGGCTGTCGGCGCGCCGGACGGTTCCGGTACGACCGGGCGTCGGCCTGATCATGACGGCCGCTGCCGTCGGTGTGACGAGTGGCGGGGCCGGCGCCGCGATCTTCTTCGTGATCGTGGCGGTGATCGGCGCCGCAGCATGGTCCTCGCCCCACCGTGGGATTGAGGTGCCGACCCCGCACGTCGCCGACGACGCCGTCTACCGCGTCGGTCCGCTCGAGATTCCGAAGGGCATTCACGGTGTGATCTGGGGCACCGTCATCGTCGCAGTCGTGACCCTGGCCTGGTTCACCGTGGCGCGGGCCTCGGCGGTCATCGTCTGGATTGCCCTCGCAGTCATGGTTGCGATCGCGGTCGACAAACCGATCGAAGCCATGACCACTCGCCTCCGACTCCCCCGCTCCCTCAGTCTCGCGATCGTGTTCACCCTCGCTATCGGTCTCGGGAGCGCATTGATCGTTTCGGTCGTCGCCGAGGGACCGCCTGCGGTGGGCCAGGCGCTCGAGCGCGTTCCTGCGGTGGTGCGCGAGGCGCGGCAGCTACCGGTGGCCGGCTCCTGGCTCGGGAACGGGGCGTCGCGTTCGGTCGCCGCCGAGATAGAGAAGCTTCCCGACCGCCTGACGTCCGGCCCCGGCGCGAGGAGTTGGTTCCCGACGCTCGGCAACCAGCTGGTCGACGCGATGTGGGTGCTGTTTCTCACCGCTGCGTATTTGATCGACGGTCGCCGGATCGTGACGGTCGTCGGACGACGGGTGCCCGCGCGGCTGCGCCGACAGACGGATCGCATCGCGGGAGTGTCCTATCGAGCGCTGGCGGGCTACGCGCGCGGGTCGCTGCTGGTCTCGCTCATGAACGGGATCGTGGTTCTCGTCCTCGGCCTGGCGCTCGGCATCAAACTTGCACTGGTGGCTGCGCTCTGGGCCTTCCTCTGGGATCTCGTTCCACAAGTCGGCGGACTGGTTGGCGGGATTCCGCTCTTGCTCTTCGCCATTGCGGTCAGCCCGACCGCGCTGTTGATCGCCGC
>JANLTQ010000331.1:0-3353 GCA_031363005.1 Acidimicrobiia bacterium
CGGCGTAGAAGATGCCGGCGGCGCGAGCTGGGTCGACGGTGATCGTGCCGTCGGCACCGAACTCGATGGCGGTCGCGAGTTCGGCGTGTTCGCCACCCGCCAGGTCGTTGGCGATGATGCTCTCGTGTGCGTCGAGGCAGAAGGCGGTGAGGTAGACGAGGTGGCGCACCGCGGGGTGCGTGCCAGCGTCGGTGATCGCGGCTCCGCCGTAGGAGTGACCGACGAGGACCACCGGCCCGGGGATCACATCGAGCGTGGCGCGCACGGCGTCACCGTGACCGTGCAGGTCGGTGAGGGGTTCGGTACTCTCGCCGTGACCGGGCAGGTCGGGCGCGACAGCCGGTACATCCTGTGCTCGGAGCTGATCGACGACGAGATCCCAACACCAGGCGCCGTGCCACGCGCCATGGATGAGCACGACGGTTGGGGTCATGCAGTTGCTCCGATCACCGGGAGATGGGCGAACCCACGGACGTTGCCCGAGTGGACCCGATGGGCGGCGGACTCGTCGATCTCGTAGCGGCCGAGCTGGGGCAGCACTTCTTCGAGCGCAACGCGAGTTTCCAGCCGGGCCAACGCCGCGCCCAGGCAGTGGTGGATGCCATGACCGAATGCGAGGTGCCCGGCCGGGTTCCGGGTCACGTCGAGGGTGTCTGCGCCCCTCCACTGCCGTTCGTCGCGGTTCGCTGAGCCGAAGAGCAACAGTCCCTTCGTCCCTGCGGGCAACGTGGTGCCATGGAGTTGAACATCGCAAGTCAGAAGACGGGCCAGGCTCTGGGTCGACGTGTCGTACCGCAAGATCTCCTCGACCGCCATCGGGATCGCCGACTGATCGCGGAGGAGCAGGTCACGCTGATCAGGAAACTTCCAGAGCCAGAACAACGCATTGCCGATGAGCTTCGTGGTGGTTTCGTTGCCGGCGATCACGAGGAGGAACAAGAACCCCATGACCTCCTCGGGTCGGAGCGATTGCGCGTCGTCCGAGGCGGTGATGAGCGCGCTCGCGAGATCAGAGCCGGGCGCCTCGCGCCGAGTGGCGATCAGGCGGTCCAAGTAGAGGTAGAGCTGCGTGGCGCCTGCGAGACCCGCCTCGGTGATGTCTGAACTGTTGGCTTCGCGATGCAACATCGCGTCGGTCCAACCGCGCACCTCGTCCTGATCTGCACGGGGGATGCCAAGCATGGTGGAGATGACCGCCATGGGTAGCACGCCGGCGAAATCTTCGATCGCATCGAACTCGCTGTCGCAGGCGGCGAGCAGTTTCTGAGCGAGGGCGCGGGTCGGATCGGCGAGATCGGCGACCCGCTTCGGGGTGAACGCCCGGCTCACCAACGCCCGGAGCTCGGTGTGACGGGGTGGATCCATTTCGATGAGCATCGGGTCGACGGCCTGGGCGTCTCGTTCGAGGGTGATCCCACCGGTCGAGGAGAAGGTGTGCCAATCGTCGATCGCGCAGCGCACATCGGCGTAGCGCGAGAGCGCCCAGAACCCGCGGGTCTCGTCGACGTACGCAGGCGCGTCGTCCCGCAATGCCCGGTAGATCGGGTATGGATCCTCGTGCGTCTCGTACGCGTACGGATCGAAAAGGACTGGCTTCCCGCTCTCGGCCCTTCGGGCCAGGCCGCTCGGGCCCCGGTTCGGGAGCGCGGACTGTGGCGGGTGCGTGCTTTCGTCCCTCACCTTCGGGTCTTCTACGCAGTCGGGGAGAGGTCGGTGATCTTCACGGGGCCGTCGTACTTGGTGGCGGGGCGCTGGGCCGTCGCGTGCGGCGCGACATCCCAGCCGACGGCCTCGGAGCGCAGCGCGCCGACGGTGCACCGCTCGCGTGGCCGCGTGGCGAACGGGTCGTACTGGAAGAAGCGCATCGCGTTCTCATGCGTCATCGCGTTGATCTCGGCGTCGGTGAGATCGGTGGTGGCGAACTCGGCGGCGATGACTTCGGGCGCGTCGGGCCAGTTCGCATCCGAGTGTGGGTAGTCGATTTCGACGGTGATGCGATCGACGCCGATGTCCCGGGCGAGCTTCACGCCGACACCGTCGTTGATGTAGCAGAGGATCACGCGTTCGAGGAACACCTCACTCGGCAGTTTGGACCCGAAGTCCGCACCGGTCCACGCCTTGTGGATCCGATACGAGTGGTCGAGGCGCTCCAAGAAATAGGGGATCCAACCGATGCCGCCCTCGGAGAGCGCCACGGTGACGTCGGGGAACTTTCGGAACACCGGGGAGTGGATGAGGTCCGCCGCGCACTGCACGATGTTCATCGGCTGGAGCGTGATCAACACGTCGATCGGCGCATCGACCGAGGTCATCACCAACTTCCCGGACGAACCAATGTGCATGCAGACCACGGTGCCCTCATCCGAAACGGCCTGCCAGAAGGGATCCCAATGGTCGGAGTGCAGGCTTGGGAGGTTCAGCGGCTCGGGATTCTCCGGGAACGTGATCGCGTGGCACCCCTTCTTCGCGACCCGTCGTACCTCGTCGGCCAACGCCTCGGCATCCCAGATCATCGGGATCGCCAACGGGATGAATCGGTCGGGTGCGTGCCCGCACCATTCGTCGATGTGCCAGTCGTTGTAGGCCTGGACGAGCACCTTCGCGGTGTCCTTGTCGTCGAGGGTGGCGAACAGCCGGCCGGCGAATCCGGGGAGGCTCGGAAAGTTCATCGAGCCGAGCGTGCCGTTCGCGTTCATGTCGAGAATCCGCTTCTCGACGTCGTAGCAACCGGGCCGGATCTCGTCGAAGCTGGTGGGGTCGATCCCGTATTCCTCTTTGGGGCGACCGGCGACCGCGTTGAGGCCGATGTTCGGCACCTCGATGGTCTGGAACTTCCAGACGTCGGTGCCGTCGTCCTTGCGGATGAGCTTCGGTGCGATGTCCTGGTACTTCGCCGGGAGATGGGCATCGAACATATTCGGCGGTTCGACGATGTGGTCGTCGACACTCACGATGATCATGTCGTCGGTCTTCATCTCTCGCTCCCAAGTCGTACGACGGGTGTCCGGAGGGTACCCACTTTTCCGCTCATGCGACTTCGTCGCAGGCCGCTCGGGCCCCGTTCGGTGGGTTTTCGGCTGGACGCGGTCGCGCCGTCGCCTCACTTCGGTTCCCGGTGAGCCTCGATCAGGTCCAGGCGACGATTGGGCCGGCGGCGGCGATGAGGTCGTCGGTTCGGGTCCAGTCCACGTCGTCGCTCCAGACCTCGAGTCGAAGCGGCAGGCCCTGCGATTGGGCGACGGCCATGACCTCGGCGGTCACGGCGTCGTCGCGCTCGGTCACCACTGCGACGGTGGGCGTGCTCTGACTCGCGGAGACGAGCCCGCAGGCCGCGCCGATTCCTGGTTGGTTGG
>JANLTQ010000332.1:0-4263 GCA_031363005.1 Acidimicrobiia bacterium
GCGTATCGCCACACCTAACGTTCCGAGAAACACGACGACAGAACGAGCGTGGCCGGCGCGCTGACCAACCTCGACGCGTAAGGTCGGAAGATGGGAGGTTGCGACGCGCGAGACGGTGGTGGTGGGCATCGTGGCCGCCGGTGGTCTCGGGTACGCGATCAATCAGCAGCTCGCCGCGTTCGACTATCACGCGCTCGCTGGGAGCCTCATCGCGCTCGCACTGCTGACGCTCGTGGCCGAGCTCGTGACGGCGCGGCTGCGTCGGGCCTGGTCGTGAACGCCGTCGCTCGGTTCGTGTAGACACGCGGCCATGCAGCAGACGTCGACCGAGACGCACGAGCGAGAGATCGCTCGCGTCCGGTCGCTCGCCGGGCTGCGCGCCGAGGAACTCGTCGAGGCGGAGGAGGAAGGCTGGGACAGTCGCGTGTACGTGGTCGACCGCGGCGCGATCGTGTTCAAGTTTCCGCGCACCGCTGAGGCCCGAGCCGCGTATGACTGCGAAATCGCGATCCTGCGGGAGCTGGTCGGAGGCGATGGCCGGGTGGTGGTGCCGACGGTCGAGTGGGTCGGGCCCGACCAGTCCTACGTCGGGTACCGGGGGATCGTCGGCCGGCAGCTCGGTCGGGTCGGTGCGCCGATTCCGGTTGCGGAGCAGCGCCGGATCGGACGCGACCTCGGGGCGTTCCTCACGACGCTGCACGCCGCCGACCCCAATGGCTTCGGTGTGGTCTCGGTGGACGACGAGATCGGCCAGTTCACGCGAAAGTTCGAAGCGAGCCGCGATGCGATCGAGTCGGAGTTCACGCGCTCGGAGTGGAATCGGCTCGTCGAGTTCTTCTCGGTTCGGCTTCCGGAGACGATGCGCGCCTTGGGTTCCGATCCGCGCGTCTGCCACGGTGATCTCGGCCCGTACAACTTGATCCTCGGGGACGACGGTCGCATCGGTGTGATCGACTTCGGCGACGTCGGGGTGTTCGATTCGGCCAAGGACTTCATCGGTCTCGATGCGGTGATGCGCGATGCCGCGCTCGACGCGTACGGCGGATCCGACGTGCTCCGAGCGAAGGTCGAGATCAGGGGCATGGCGCTTCCTGCCCTCGATCTGCCGTTTTATCTCGGCAAAGGCGATGCCGTCGGTGTGGCGGGGTGCATCGAACGACTCCGGAGTTCACTGCGGTGATTCCAGATCCTGCTCCGCCGCCGCCCACGGTGGATCTCGTTCTGGTGGCACCGCAGATCGCGGGGAACACCGGCAACATCATTCGGCTGTGCGCGAACGTCGGCGCGCGGCTGCATCTCGTGCGACCGCTCGGGTTCGGATTCGAGGATGCGGCGTTGCGGCGGGCGGGGCTCGACTACCACGACCTCGCCGACGTTCGAATCTGGGAGACGTTGCCCGAGTGCCGATCCGGCATCGGTGCGGATGCGCGGTGGTTCGCAACGTCGTCCCGGGAGCCCGAGCGACGCTACGACGACGTCGCGTATCGCGATGGTGACGTCGTGGTCTTCGGCTGCGAGGCAACGGGGCTGCCGGAAGAGGTGCTTGAGGAGTTCCCGCGCGACCGTCGCCTACACATCCCGATGCGACCGTCGAACCGCAGCCTGAACCTCGCGAACGCAGTCAGCGTGGTGGCCTATGAAGCGTGGCGTCAACGTGGCTTTGACGGCGCGAGTACGGAGCCGTTCGATGCGACCCGCCGTGCGCACGACGAGGGCTTCGCGTGACCCGAGGTTGACCGTCGTGCCAACCCCTGGGGTTTAGAACGCTGTCGTGGTGCCGGGGACACCGGCGCTGAACAACGCGGCGAACGTCTGGTCTTCGCGCCGGCGGGCGGCGTCGACGAGGTCTCGGCGCGCATCGACGATGAGTTGCTTGGTCGCGACGATCGAGCCGAGGGGACCGGCGCTCACGATCTCGCGTGCGATGGCGATGGTGCGCGGCACCACCTCACCGTCGGGCACGACTTCGAGCGCGAGGCCGTAGGCCACCGCATCGGCCGCGCTGAGCCACCGCCCGGACAGGAGGGTGAGCGACGCTCGTTGCCAACCCATGATCGCGGCGAATGTGGCCGACGACCCGGCCTCGGGCGCGACGCCGAGCGGCACGAACGGACCGCGTAGGCGCGCCGACTCCGCGATGAGCGCGGCATCGCAATAGGGGAGGAGCGTCATTCCGATCCCGACGCCGACACCGTTGACCGCGGCGAGCAGTGGCTTCGGGAACGTCGCGATCGCATTCATGAAGCCGGCGAACCCTTGGCCCTGGTCCGCGCCGGCTTCTCCGGCGGCGGCGCCCATTAGCTCGCCGAGATCGTTGCCGGCGCAGAAGCCGCGGCCGTTGCCGGTGAGTACAACCGCGCCGACGGCGTCGTTGCTCGCGGCGTCGGCCAGGTTCTCGGCGCACGCGCGGTAGAGCGCGGTCGTCATCGCGTTGAGCTTGTCCGGCCGATCGAGAGTGAGGAGCCGGACGCCGTGGTCGTCATGTGATTGCAGCATGGGGCGGATCCTTGCATGCCGGGATCCGCGACTTCGTCTGCGTCGACGTGAGCCCGCGGTTCAGGTCTCGCGGTGGCGGGGAACGGAGTGGTCCCAGTCTGCGAGCAGCGTCCGAATCGCGGTCAGCAGGAGGAGCGGCTCGTCGAGCATGGCGTGGTGGCCGGCTTCGGGGATCTCGATGATCGGGGTGACGCGGCCGAGGCGTTCGTACATTGAGGCGCCGATGTCGTCGGTGACGAGTCCATACTCGGACTTGAGGACGGCCAACCGACACGTGACGTCGTCCAGATAGGGAAGTGCGATCGACCGCATGCCCACACCGAACTGTTCGAAGATGCGCCGGTCGAACTTCCATTGGAAGCCACCGTCGGCCGGACGGAGCGAGTGACGGCCGACGTGATCCATCACGAAATCGAGGTAGTGGTCCTGTGCCGGAACGGTCCGGAATCGCGCGACGGCTTCATCGATGCTCGTGTAGGTACGCGGATGTCCGAACGCTTCACGCAGGTGGTACGCGCCGATCTCGGGGTCGGGTTCGGTGACCGGCGAGTCGCAGACGATCACGCCGGAGATGGCATCGGCATGGCGGGCGGCAGTGGCGATGGTGACGAACCCGCCCATGCTGTGACCGACGATGACCGGCGGTCCGCTGATCCCGCCCGTGTTGGCGGCCACGATCACCTCGTCGGTCCACTGTTCGAGGGAGTACTCGTCTCGGTGGGTGCTGTCACCGTGACCCGAGAGGTCCACCGCCACGACCCGGAACTCTTCGGCGAACGTGGCCGCCACGTGGGTCCACCAGTGCGCGTGCGCGCCACCACCGTGGACGAACACCAGGCCGCGCCGGTCCGGCTCGCCCCAGGCCAGTGAATGGATCGGCCCGTTGACGTCGACGATGACGTCCTCGTACGGGACGGCCAGGGCGCGCCGGAACCAGTCCGGCGCGTCGGGAAGGGGGTGGTATTCGGTGTCGGTCACGGTGTGCGGCTCCGGTCGGGACGAAGCGTCGATCGTAGGACCCGACCCGTCACCCACCTCGGGTCAGCGGTGCACGCCGCCTGATCCGGCGACGAAGGGTGAGACCGTGACCGCGACGAGCCCCTCGCTCGTTCCGGTTCCGGTACCGGGACACGGTTCCATCGTGGTCGGGACATCGACGTTGCCACCCTGGTCGGGCAGGGTGACGCTCAGGACCGGGATCTTCCGCTGACAGCTGGGTATCACGCCGACGGCGTCGTTCGTGCGGTACGTGACCGTGAAGGATGCTCGAGCGCGGGGGCGAAGTACGACCGGGCGCGCTCGGGCACGGCGAGCCAAGGCGGCATCGTCGACGACGGTGGTGATCTCGACGTATCGGTCCGGTGTCACGAGGCCGCCCAACAATCCGACGACTGGGACACCGTCGAGGGTGCAGGTGCGCTGAGTTGTGTTCGTTGCAGCAAAGGTTGCCCGACCCTTTCCGTTTGCCAGCGCGATGTCGCTCTGTTGGATCTCGAGTTGTGCTCTCGTGCAGAACGGACGGCGGTGACCGCGTCGCTCGCCGCGCCGAACGAATCGGATGGGGATCGGACCAGGTGCCCGGACGTGTCCGCCGGCAGCGCTGATGACAAGTTGGACCCGCGCGGGACCGATCGGGAGGTTGGGTGGGTGGGTGTTGGCGAGGCAATGCGGCGTCTCCGTGGTGACGGCGTCGCTTCCGGTGCAACCTTGGAACGTCCCACTGACCCGGAGCGGAACCCGGGTGACCCCTGGACGGAAAGCCAAGTA
>JANLTQ010000384.1:0-8541 GCA_031363005.1 Acidimicrobiia bacterium
AGTTCCTGATCATCATCTCGATCGTCGCCCAGCTGTTCTGCGGCATGGCATCGGTCACCGCGAACTCGCGCATGATCTACGCGTTCTCACGTGACGGTGCGGTGCCGGGCCACCGCCTCTGGCACCGGATCAACCCCCGGACGCGGACACCGACGAACTCGGTCTGGCTTGCGGTTGGCCTGGCGTTCATCCTCGGCGTGCCGTCGCTGTACCAGAACGCGGGCTACTCGGTGGCCTTCTTCGCCATCGTCTCGATCGGCACGGTGGGGCTCTACATCGCCTACATCATCCCGGTGTTCCTCCGGTTGCGGAACCGCGACTTCCAGACCGGGCCGTGGAACCTCGGGAAGCTCAGCAAGCCGATCGGCTGGGTGGCCTTCATCTGGGTGGTCTTCATCTGCATTGTGTTCTTCCTGCCCGCCTTCTATCCGTGGCTCCCGGGCGACGAGGTCGACGGCGTGAACGTCGGCCTCAACAACTTCAACTGGGCCGGTCCGGCGATGCTCGCCATCTTCGCGATCGTCGGCATCTGGTGGCTGGTCTCGGCGAAGAAGTGGTTCACGGGTCCCCAGGTCCAGGGTTCACGCGAGGAACTTCTCGCCATCGAACGCGAACTCGCCGCCGTCGAAGCGGGCGCCGATCCCTCGACGTTCGAGCGGTTGGAGAGCGAGACTCCTGCTGAGCACTAGCCCTGCGGATCGTTCCGACGCGGCACGGGTGGCTGCGGTCATTGCTGCAGTGCCGGGTTGGAATGGGCGCGCCCACGTTGTCGGCGCGCTCTCCGGTGGCATCACGAACCGCAACCACATCGTGGATGTCGACGGCGATCGGTTCGTCGTGCGCGTCCCGGGCGCAGACACCGAGCAACTCGAGATCGACCGGCAGTGCGAGTTCGTCGCCGCATCGCGTGCTGCGGCCCTCGAAATCGCGCCGCCGGTCCTGGGTCTCTTCGACGGCTGCCTCGTGACCCGGTTCGTCGCCGGCGCGGAAATCCCCCCGGATCAGTTCGTAACCCCAACCACCCTCGATCCGATCGCGGTGATGCTGCGGACGTTCCACGCTTCGGAGCCACTTGCTCACACGTTCGATGCCTTCACCGTGTCACGATTGCATCGCGATGCAGCCGCGCGCCGAGGCGTCGCGATCCCTACTGCGTACTTCGTGGTCGCCGAGACCGTCGACGAGATCGCCGGTGCGTTCGGCGTCAGCCCGGATCCCCCGGTGCCGTGCCACAACGACCTTCTGCGCGCCAACCTCCTCCGCGACGGCTCCCGGCTCTGGCTGCTGGACTGGGAGTATGCGGGGATGAACGATCGAGCGTTCGACCTCGGCAACCTCGCGGTGAACAACGACCTGTCCGCCGACGCCGAGGAACATCTCGTCGGCGAATATCACGGCCGGGTCACACCCCGGACGCTGGCCCGGATGCGGCTCATGAAGATCGTCAGTGACGCCCGCGAGGCGATGTGGGGCGTGGTGCAACAAGGCATCAGCACCATCGACTTCGACTACCGCGCGTACGCCGACGAGAAGTTCGATCGCCTGCTGACTAACGCCTCTGTGCCCGAGTACCGAACGTGGTTGCACGACGCCGCCGAGCCGCGCGCATGAAGGACCGTGCACAGGTCGTCATCGTCGGCGCCGGGGTCGGTGGCGCGAGCATCGCGTGGCACCTGGCCGAAGCCGGCTGCACGGACGTCCTCGTCCTCGAACGGGCCGAGATCACGAGCGGCTCGACGTTTCACTCGGCCGGGTTGGTGGGCCAGCTCCGAGGCTCGCTCCCGCTGACGCGCATGATGATGCACAGCGTCGATCTGTACCGTCGCCTCGAAGCCGAAGCGGAGGAGACCGGTCGCTCCCCCGGCTGGCGCGAAGTCGGCTCGTTGCGCATCGCCTCGACGGCGGCGCGCATGGAGGAACTGACGCGCCAACACGGTTGGGCGAAGACGTTCGGCCTGCCGATGGAGCTGGTCGGCCCGTCCGAAGCCCACGATCTGTTCCCGCTCATGGATCCCGCGCGCGTGCTCGGTGGCGTCTGGTTGCCGACGGACGGCTACCTCGATCCCAGTGGCCTCACCTACGCACTCGTCGGCGGCGCGAAGGCGCGCGGCGTGAGCGTCGAGACCGGAGTCCGCGTCACCGGATTCGACATCGTCGACGGCCGCGCGCGCGCGGTGGAGACCGATCACGGACGCGTGGAGGCCCAAACCGTGGTGCTCGCGTGCGGGATGTACACGCCCGACGTTGCGCTGCTCGCCGGCATCTCGGTCCCGATCGTGCCGATGGCCCACCAGTACGTGGTCACCGCACCCATCGACGGCGTCACCGACGATCTGCCCCAGCTTCGAGACCCGGACAACCTCGTCTACTTCCGACGCGAGTCCGGAGGCCTCGTCCTCGGCGGCTACGAACGCGATCCGGCGCCGTGGAGTGTGCACGGCGTTCCGCCCGACTTCAACAACAAGCTGCTCCCCGAAGATTGGGATCGCTTCGCACCCATCATGACCAACGCGATCCAGCGCGTTCCGGCCGCGGAATCCGCCGAGATCATCTCGTTGGTCAACGGCCCCGAAGGTTTCACGCCGGACAACGAGTTCGTGCTGGGTGAGAGCGCGGTGCACGGATTGTTCGTTGCAGCCGGGTTCTGCGCGCACGGCATCGCGGGCGCGGGCGGCGTCGGCCGAGTGATGAGCGAATGGATTCTCGACGGTGAGCCGAGCTTCGACACGTGGAAGATGGACATCCGTCGTTTCGGTCCGCAGTATGCAAGCCGCGAGCTCGCCGTGGCGCGATCCGTCGAGGTGTATTCCACCTACTACGACATCCACTACCCGAACGAGGAGCGGTCGGCCGGTCGGCCGTTGCGTCGTTCCCCCGCCTACGACCGCCTGGCCGCGCTCGGATGCGAGTTCGGCGAGAAGAGCATGTGGGAGCGGCCGAACTGGTTCTCTCCGCATGGGGTACTCGGCAACAATACGCTGCGTCCGCACGGGTGGGCGGGCGAACACTGGAGTCCGGCCATCGAAGTGGAGGCGCTCGCGTGCCGGGACTCCGTGGCGATCTTCGACGAGACGAGCTTCTCGAAGTTGGAGGTCCGAGGCACGGGCGCCGGCGCCTTCCTCCAGCGGGTCTGTGCGAACGACGTCGACCGTGCGGTGGGCTCGGTGATCTACACCCAGATGTGCAACGAGCAAGGAGGTATCGAGTGTGACCTCACCGTCACCCGGCTGGCGGTCGATCGCTACCTCGTCGTGACCGGGACCGCCTTCGGCGCCCATGACCTGGGCTGGCTGCGCAAGCAACAGAACCTGCTGATTGAGGGCGACGACGTCGAGCTCGTCGACGTCACCGGTGGATACGCGTGTTTCGGTGTGTGGGGGCCACGCGCCCGTGCTCTCCTCGCGCCGCTCACCACATCGTCGCTGGCCAACGACGCGTTTCCGTACCTGACCGCGCAGTCGATCTCGCTCGGCTCCGTCCCGACCGTCGCGCTGCGCGTCACGTATGTGGGTGAACTCGGATGGGAGTTGTACTGCCCGTCCGAATACGGCGCCGCGCTCTGGGACCTGCTGTGGGACGCGGGGTCGGGTCACGATCTGCGCGCCGGCGGGTACCGCGCGATCGACGCACTCCGCGTGGAGAAGGGCTACCGGGTCTGGTCGGCGGACATCACGCCCGAAGACAACCCCTACGAGGCCGGGCTCGGGTTCGCAGTTGCGCTCGACCATCCGACGCCGTTCATCGGCCAGGACGCGCTCCGGCGGATCAAGACCGAGGGCGTCGCTCGCCGGTTGCGGTGCGTGCGGCCGCTCGATTCGTTGGCGGTGCCGCTCGGATCCGAACCGGTCCGAGTCGACGGCGACATCGTCGGGCGCGTCACGAGTGGCAACTACGGCTACCGAGTGGGCGGCGCGCTTGCGTTCGCGTACGTACCGGCCGATCGGGCGGAGTTCGGGCGAGCCGTCGAGATCGAGATGTTCGGCACCTGGCAACCCGGCGAGATCGTCCGGGACCCGATGTGGGACCCGAAGGGCGATCGCATCCGCGCGTGAGAGTGTCGGCTCGGCGGCCACGGCTCCGATGTATACTCCTGATGTATGCAGCGGACGCAGATCTACCTCACCGACGAGCAGCAGCGCGCCATCGCTCGCCGAGCCGCCGACGGCCACATCTCAAAGGCTGAGGTCATCAGGCGGATTCTCGACGTAGCCCTCGGCATCGATGATGGGGCGGCCGACCGACTCGCAGCGATCGACGCCACCGCCGGCGTGCTTCCCGACGCCCCCGAATGGCCGGAGTGGCTTGCTGCAGTTCGCGGTCGCGGCGGTGCCGATCGGCTTGCGGACCTCGGTCTTTGACCGCAGCGCTGTTCGATTCGTCCGTGCTGATCGCCCACCTGCGGGGCGACGGGCGCGCAACCGATCGCCTTCGAGTTGCGGTGGCCACCGACGGCGCATTTGCAAGTGTTCTCTCGCGTACGGAACTCGAAGGCGGCATGCGTTCCGCAGAACGGTCGAGCGTGAACCGACTCTTCGCCGGCCTTTTCCTGGTGCCCGTCTCGGACGCGATCGCCGCTCGAGCCGGCGAGCACCTGCGCACGTTTCGACGTTCGCACGGCGGAATCGACATCGTCGACTACATCATCGCCGCCACCGCCGAAGCGATGAACGCAGAACTCGTGACGCTCAATGTCCGTCACTTCCCGATGGTTGCGAAACTTCGGCCTGCCTTCTAAGCCTCTGGGGACCAAGGCACCGCGCCGAATGCAGCCGGGGCCGTACGCTCTGCCGGCCGCGCCGTTCGAAGGAGCCTCGATGACTGGAAACTTGACGCCCGATGCTTTGCGGGACGCGATCGGCTCCGGCGAGATCGACACCGTCCTCGTCTGCTTCCCGGACCTTCAAGGTCGACTCATGGGCAAGCGGGTCATCGGCCACTACTTCGTCGATCACATCCTCGACGGTGGCGGCGCGATCGAGGCGTGCAACTACCTCATCGCGCTCGACGTCGACATGACACCGCTCCCCGGCTACGAGTTCGCGAACTGGGAACAGGGCTACGGAGACTTTCGGTGTGTTCCCGACCTCGACACCCTGCGCCGCATCCCGTGGCTCGAGGCCACCGCACTCGTGCTCTGTGATCTTGTCGACGAGGAGACCGGCGCGCCGGTCGAGGAATCGCCCCGCCAGATTCTGCGCACGCAGCTCAAGCGCGCCGCGGACATGGGCTTCGAAATCAAGATCGGTGCGGAGCTCGAGTTCTTCCTCTTCGAGAACACCTACCGTGACGCGGCCGCCCGCAAGTACACGGACCTCACACCGCACTCGGACGTCATCGAGGATTACCACATCCTCCAGACGACTCGCGACGAGTACCTCATCCGCCAGATTCGCAACGGCATTCATAACGCGGCAATCCCCGTCGAGTTCTCGAAGGGTGAGGCGGGCAAGGGCCAGCATGAGATCAACCTCGTGTACGCCGAGGCATTGGAGATGGCCGACCGGCTCGTCATCTACAAGAACGGCGCGAAGGAGATCGCTTCCCTGAACGGGCGCTCGCTCACGTTCATGGCGAAGTACTCGATGGAAGAAGTCGGCTCCTCGTGCCACCTGCATTCGAGTGTGTGGGACGCGAAGACCGGCGACAACCTCATGTGGGACGCAGACGCCGAGCATCACCTCTCGTCGGTGTTCCGCGGCTGGCTCGGCGGCATCGTGTCCACCGGCCGGGAGCTGGCATGGATGTTCGCCCACTACGTCAACAGCTACAAGCGGTATCAGCCGGATTCATGGGCGCCGACGGCACTCGCGTGGGGCTATGACAACCGCACCTGCGGGTACCGGCTCGTCGGCCACGGGCCCGCCTACCGGGTCGAGTCGCGGATCCCGGGCGCGGATGTGAACCCATACCTTGCGTACGCCGGGCTCATTGCTGCGGGACTGCACGGCGTCGCGAATGGGATCGAGCCACCGGCACCATTCGTTGGCAACGCGTACGACGCGCCCGAACTCGATCACGTGCCGTCCACCTTGGTGGAGGCGATCGACGCCTTCGAGGCGAGCGCAGTCGCGAAGGAAGCCTTCGGGCCTGCGGTCCATCACCACTTGTTGAACACGGCGAAGCAGGAATGGGCCACGTTCAATCGCGTCGTCACCGACTGGGAACGGCAACGCAACTTCGAGCAGATCTGATGAACACGGCATCGGTCGTCGCGCCGCTAATTGCGCTCCCCGTCTATCCGATCGTCGCCGGACGGGTCGACGGGTGGGCCGATTCCGCCGTCGCCATTCAGGCCATCTACGTCGACGCGATCCAGCGAGCCGGCGCACAGGAAGCGATGCTCGGGCCGCGCCATCTCGACCGCGCGGAGGCGCTGGCGGTGCTCGGTCATTTCGATGGCCTGGTGCTTCCCGGCGGTGGCGACGTGAACCCGGAACGGTACGGCCAGGTCGCCGCGCCCCAGACCTACGGCGTCAGCGCATTGCGCGACGAGTTCGAGTTCCAGCTGTGTGCCGCGGCCATCGAGTTGGCCCTGCCGATCCTGGCGATCTGTCGAGGGACCCAAGTGCTGAACGTCGCGTGCGGTGGAACGTTGCATCAACACATGGCCGACGACTTCCCCGGCCACGGCAAGCCCGGCGTCGAAGGCGGTCAGAACCTGCACGATGTGGAGGTCTCGCCGGACTCCCGGGTGGGCCGCGCGCTCGGTACATCGCGGGCCGCGTGTTCGTGTCATCACCATCAATCGATCGACCGACTCGGCGACGGTCTCCGCGTCACTGCGCACACCGCCGACGGCATCGTGGAGGCCGTCGAGCTCGACGGGCCGGCATGGGTGGCGGCGGTGCAGTGGCACCCCGAGGACACCGCCGGACACGACCCCGCCCAACAGGGCCTGTTCGACGCGCTGGTCACCGCCGCCCGCCGCTAACGCTCGCGCTTCCCGGCTCCCTCGCGACCGTTTGGCGTTTGAGGCCGCTATGTGCGGCTCACGGCGACAAACGCTCCAGTCCGTTCCGACCGTTTGGCGTTTGAGGCCGCTCTGTGCGGCTCACGGCGACAAACGCTCCGTCCAGTCAGAGGTTCGCGAGCCGCTCCAGGAATGGGCGGATGAGCGCGACGAGCGCGTCCGGTTGGTCGATCATCGAGAACGTTCGTGTGTTCTCGATCCAATGCAGTTCGCAGTCCGGAATCGTGCGCGCCAGACGTTCGCCATCCGCGTCCGGAAACAGCCGGTCGCCGCGAGACCACGCGATCAGCGCCGGTCGTGGAAACGTTTCCAGTTCGTGGGCGGCTGCGTGCGCGAGCTTCGGCCGACAGGCACCCAGGAACGCCCGGACGTCCTTGCGGTTCTCGTGCGAGTCCACAAGCCGGCGGAGCCACGGCTTCACGATCGTGTCGTCGACCGGATGGTTCAGTAGCAACCCGGCACCCATGAAGGAACGGCGGACCCGCTTCGACCGGTAGAGGTTGGCGATCGCATCGATGCCACCGGGAATCGCGAGCATCGGGAGCAGCAGCTTGATGATCGTCGGTGGGAAGTGATCGAAGGCGTCGCAACTCGTCAGGATCAAACCCTTGACGCGATCGGGATGGCGGGCGGTGAAGATCTGCGCGAGCGCGCCGCCGGTGTCACTCCCGATCACCGCGGCCTGGTCCACGCCGAGCGCATCGAGGAGACGCGCCAGGGAGTCGGCAATCGCTTCTGGATGCACGAGATCTCTCCGGGTCACCGAAGTTCGGTGTGCGCCAATGGGGAGATCGGGTCGGATCAGGTCCGCGACGGGTTCGAGACTGGGCACGATCCGGTCCCACAGGGTGTGGTCGACGAGCGCACCGTGAACCATCAGGAGCGGGACGCCACTGCCGGAACGATGGACGTCGCAGGGACCGAAGGGCAAGTCGATCATCATGTAGCAGATGCTACACGACTGTAGCGCCCGCTACAAGCCCTATCCTGGTTCGGTGACCTATCGTCGAGAGGAACTCGTTGCTGCGGCGACGGTGTGGGTGTTGGAGCACGGCCTCAGCGGTCTCTCGCTCCGACCGCTTGCGAAGGCGCTCGGCACGAGCGATCGCATGCTCATGTACTACTTCGGTTCTCGGGATGGCCTCGTCGCTGCGATCAGTGACTTCGCCGGGCAACAGTTGGTGGCAGCGATGCCGGCGATCGATCCTGCTCACCCGCCGCGCTCGGCAAAGGTCTGGCTCGATGGCGCCTGGGCGTTGTTCAGCGACGATGCAATCCGGCCCGCGATGCAGTTGTTGTTCGAGCTCGACGCGCTCGCCGCTCGCTCGCCGGGACCCGCTCGAGACGCTGCGGCCGCGGTCACCGCGCGATGGCTCAGCGTGGTCGACGATGCGCTGGCCGCGCTGGGTGTTGCGACACGTCGCCGACGGGAGCTCACCCCGGTCATCGCCGCGGCGATGGTGGGCCTCGCGCTCGAACACCTCGTCGTGGAGACCAGTTCCGGACCCGCCGCGCTCCGCGCCCTCGCCCGCATCATCGACGACGCCCGAGCGGGTTCGTAGCGGCTGGCG
>JANLTQ010000252.1:0-2228 GCA_031363005.1 Acidimicrobiia bacterium
GTACTCATCGCGACGGTCAGATCGAGACTCGTGTTGGAGATCACCAGACCTTCCATGTCCGGCCACTCGGATTCGTAGAGCGCATCCACGTCTCCAGCGCGTTCGAGGGTGACCAGTCGGCCGATCGCATCCGACAGTCGCGCGTCGTGGCGACCGTCGGAGGTCTGGACGGCGAAGTCTTCGGGTCCGGTGATGGTGACGACCGCATCTTCCTCTTCACCGTCGACGGTCGCGGTGTACTCGAGGAGGGCGCGGAATGCGCGCGGGTTCTTCGCGCTGGCCACCTTGCCCGTGGCAGTTTCCTGGAGTGCCCAGCCGCGATCATGGGCGATCCCACCCGATCCGATGGTCGCGGCGTCCAATGACTCGCCGCCCATCGACTTGACCGGATACCGCCACACTTGTTGCACCGTTCCGATGTCCATGCCCGTCCCCCGAAAACTGTTGCCGGCAATTGCCCGTCCACCACTACGTTCGTCGACGTGGAGGTGTCAGCATGATTGTGCCTGACGGTGCACAGTTCACGGTCGAGACGTTTGCTTAATACGTGATCCACGATCCGATGCATCATCTGTGGGATGTGCGCGAGTGATCACGGCTTGGATCTGCTCGAGGGTTCGGCCTTTGGTCTCGGGGACCCTGAGTTGAATGAACGCCAGTGAGGCGAGGCCGATCGTGGCGTAGAGCGCAAAGGTGCCGGTCTCTCCGAGCTCGTCGATCAGGCTCAAGAACGTGAGCGACACGAGCAGGTTGCCCGCCCATCCGGCCATGGTCGCGATGCCGTTGCCGGGGCCGCGCACATTCTGCGGGAAGACCTCGGCGATCATGATCCACACGATGGGGCCGAGTGAGAACGCAAAGAAGATCACGTAGACCCAGAGCGCGCCGATGGTGAGTGCGTCGTGCAGACTGAATCCGTTGGCCCGACTCGCACTGTCGAACAACACGGCGAGCGCGCCGAGCGCCGCCACCATGCCGCTGACCCCGATCATGAGCAGTGGCTTGCGGCCGATCCGGTCGACGAACCGTATGGCGATGAACGTGGCAGCGACGTTCACGACGCTGACCGACACCGACGCCCAAATCGCCGCGCTGCTGGACCCGAGTCCGGCCGCCTTGAAGATGCGCGGCGCGTAGTAGATCACGGTGTTGATGCCCGTGAGTTGCTGCACCAACGCGAGGCCGACGGCGATGGTGAGCGCGGCGCGAGCGGTCCGACCGAGCACCGCACTCCACCCCGCCCCGGAGTGCTCCGCTCGAGCGGCATCGATGGCGGCGAGTTCCGAGGCGACACCGGCGTCGTCGGCGCCGAGCATGGCGATCACCTGGCTCGCGTCGTCGCGCCGGCCGCGATCGACGAGCCAGCGCGGAGACTCGGGGAGGCCACGCATTCCGAGGACGAGCAACGCCGCGGGAATGACGCCGATCACAAACATGATGCGCCAGGCTTCGTCGTGCGCGAAAGCTTCGTCGACGAGGTAGGCCGCGAAGATTCCGATCGTGATCGCGAGTTGATAGATCGCAACCAGTGATCCGCGGCGGTCCGCCGGCGCCATCTCCGCCACGTACAGGGGAGCGGCCACGGACACGATGCCGATGGCAACGCCGACCACGATCCGTGCCGCGTCGAGGAAGCCCGCACCCGGTGCTGCGGCGGCTGCGATCGAGCCGGCCACGAACAACAGGCCGGAGGTCATGATCGCCACGCGCCGCCCGGCCCGTGCGACGAGCCAACCGGCGACGAGCGAGCCGACGATCGCGCCGATCAGGACGCAGGACACGAGCACCTCGTCGGAGAACGACGAGAGGTGGAAATCCTTCTGGATGAAGAGTTGCGCCCCGCCGATAACCCCGGTGTCGTAGCCGAAGAGCAACCCACCGAGCCCGGCGAGCGCGGCGATTCGGCCGGTACTCATCGTGCGCATCGCCGGACGATATGACCCCTGTCCACGCCAAACGGGGACCCCTCAAGGTTGACCGGCGCTGAGGTGCCACTTGGGCTTTCAGCTCGGGAGCGTCCCGACCAAGCACGCGCTTTTCAACCACGGAGCGGACGAGCCGAAGTGACGGAGCGGACGAGCCGAAGTGACACTCAGGTGAAGATGATCTGCCCGCCCGCAGCCTGCTCGTAGAACTCGCCGACGGTGATGATGCCGGTGATCTGTTCGACGAAGTCGTCCTCAGCGAGGCCGAACATGTCGACCGAGGCTTTGCACGCCTTCATCCCG
>JANLTQ010000421.1:0-3133 GCA_031363005.1 Acidimicrobiia bacterium
GAAGAACACCAGCAGCACCAAAAGCGGACCGACGCGGAACGGCGCGAACAGCAAGAACGACCACCAGTGAATGAGCCGAGCGAGCACACCGAGAAGGCACGCGATCACCGTCACCGCCTGCACCCCGAAGACCACGCGGTGAGGAAACCGCAAGGGGGCTCGGCGCATCCACCACCAGTTCGCGAGGAACATCGCGACGAGGGCGGTGGTGCGAACGATCACCTGGACGGTCGCGAGCCGAGCGCCGCCGAAGAACGGATCGGCGTGTTGGGGAATCGCTTCGAGGACGACGAAACGCACGAGGCTCGCCGAGCTGAGCTGCGCGGCCGAGAGCGCGCCGACGATTCCCGGCATTGCGACGAGGACACCGATGCCCGTCCATCGAAGCGCGGCGGCGCGTGTCTCACGAAGCGCGAGAAGACTCACGCCGACGCCGGTGCTGGCCCAGATGCCGACTCCGGGATGGAGACTCACGGTGGCGCCGAGGAGTACGAACGCCCAGCCGACCCGGCGGTCGACGGCGCAAACCAGTGCACCGACGAGGAAGCAGTACCCGACGGTCTTGGCTTCGAAGGTCCCGAACATCCACTCGGCACCCACGAACGACTGGTTCGCCCAAAGCCAGAGCCCGATGCCGGCAACGGTGGCGGGGAGCGAGGCGCCGAGTCGGCGACCGAGTGTGATGAGGAGGCCCGCTAACACACTCCATGCGGCCACACGGCCGAGCCAACCGAAGACCGGGAGGGGGAGCACGTTGGCGAGCCACCCGACGCCGTGGTCGAACACCCAGTGCTCGTTGAACGGGCCGCGCATCGTCCAGTCGCCGGCGAGATACGACGCGTTGCCGGTGTGACGAGCGAGAGGAAGGTAGAGCTCCTCCGAGAGCCGCGGAATCGGGGCGCCGTAGAGCACGAAGGCCCAGGCAACGATCGCCACGACTCCGGCCATGACGGTGGTCCGCGACGGCGCGGCGGTCTCTCTTGGGGATCGGTCACCCGGCTGCACACGCGCCACCGTGGGTCACAGTACGCGTGGAGTTCCGCTCGTCCCGGTCGACCCTGAGTGGCCGTGGCTTTGAGCGGCAAATGTCCAAGTATCAGCACCAACAGCGTTCGGAACGGCGTCAAGATCCCACGCAGGGTGGTCGATAGGTAGGAGGAATCATTCGGGCGAAGAAAGGGACTTCGGCATGCGCCGACTGTTGGACCGTTGCGTTGCGAGCGCATCGGTGGCCATCATCAGCTCCGTTGCGGTCATCACCGGTCTGACCGCAGTGAGCGCGGGACCGACGGCGACGGCCGGTGCGGTGACCGCGGCCGGCGTCGATGTCTCGGCGCGCGCCGGCCTCTCGGTCGGCCCCGGCATTCTCTGGGAATCGGACGCAGACCAAACCCGCGATCTCGACGAAGTTGTGGCGTCCGGCGCGAAGTGGATCAACATCGACATCGACTGGAACCACATCCAGGACGACGGCCCGAACGTCTGGCGGTGGAACGCCGCGACGGACCGCGTAGTCCTGAACGCTCGCGCACACGGACTCAACATCATCGGCACCGCCGCGTACAGCCCGGGATGGGCGCGCACTGCGGACTGTCCGCCAGGAAACCTGCATTGTCTTGCCGCGAACCCTGATGACTACGGACGCTTCGTCGGCGCGGCAGCGCAGCGGTACGGCGTGAACTCGCCGTTCGACCGGCTGCGTGGTTCCATCACCAGCTGGCAGATCTGGAACGAACCGAACCACCAAGAATTCTCGCGCCCGTTCCCGGACCCGAATCGCTACACGGCGATGTTGAAGTCCGCGTACGTCGCGGTCAAAGCTGCAGACCCGAGTGCAACCGTGATCACCGGTGGGACGTCGCCCGCACCCGACGCGGCGGACGGGACCGACTACTCACCCGAGACCTGGTTGCGTGGCCTGTACGCCCGTGGCGCGCGCGGCTACTTCAATGCCGTCGGCCACCACCCCTACATGTTCCCGACGAATCCGCTCGAAGCGCACACGTGGAATGCCTTCACCCAGACCCAGTACCTCTACGACGTGATGGTCGCCAACGGTGACGCGAACAAGAAGGTGTGGGGGACCGAGATGGGCGCGCCGACCGGGACGGACCCGGAGGCGCTGACCGAATCGCAACAAGCGCAATGGGTGAACGACTACTTCCTCGGTTGGAACACGACCTTTCGGTCCTTCACCGGACCGATGATCTGGTTCCAGCTCCGTGACTCGGGATCGAATCTCGCGAATCGGTGGGACAATCTCGGTCTCACGCGTCCCGATGGTTCGCACAAACCGGCCTACACCGCGTTCCAGAACGTCATGGCCGGAGGCGTGGGGTCGACCGCGACTGACTACACAGGCCTTGCGGTCCCGACGACTGGTCGCCAGGTTGTGGTGAATCCCAATGGTGGCTTCTACACACTGGCTTCGGACGGCACCGTGACCCCACACGACGGCGCGCCGTACTTCGGTTCACCGAGGTTCCCGGGCGGCCTCGCTCGCAGCCTGGCCGTCGCGCGGAACGGCATGGGCTACCTCGTCCTCGATGGCTTCGGTGGTGTCCACAAGTTCGGCAGCGCGGCGCGCGGCGCGCTCGGCCGTCGGGTCGGGCCGTACTTCGGTTGGGACATCGCGCGGGACATCACGCTGACGCCCGACGGTCTGGGTTACGCCGTGCTCGACGGTTTCGGTGGAGTGCATGTCGGCGGAACGGCCCCGACGTTCCCGTTGGGCTATTGGCCGGGCTGGGACATCGCTCGTGCGTTCGCGTACGCACCGGGTGGGGGAGGTGCGTACCTGCTCGACGCGTACGGGGGAGTGCACGTTGGCGGCAACGCCGTCGCGCGCACGACCGGATACTGGCCGGGTCGCGACAACGCCCGAGACATCGTGATCGCGCCGGACAACGGCGGGTACGCCGTCGTCGACGTGTACGGCGGCGTTCACGCTGCCGGAACCGCACCGCGGGTGGTGGCCAACTGGGCGCGCTGGAGTCGGCGTCACGCGGGTGGCCTCGCCATGAGCAACGGGGGATACCTCGTCGCCAGCTGAACCCGGACTGGTCTCACCACCGGCGTTCACTCCATCCCGGCATCGGTAGGGGGCACGGGTAAGGTGACCGACCCTTATGGA
>JANLTQ010000422.1:0-4380 GCA_031363005.1 Acidimicrobiia bacterium
GGGCGCGCGACTTGGTGACCCCGCCGGCGCGCGAACTTCCCCCGGCTCCGTGCGCCCGCGCTGCGCCGCCGCGGCTGCGCGGCCGCAGTGTCAAGGTCGAGGTCATGGACGTTCCTGAGATGCGACGCCTTCGTCTCGGCGGTGTCCTCGGCGTCGGCCAGGGATCCAAGGCCTCACCGCGGTTCGTCAGGATGACCTACTCGCCTCCCGGGGCGCGTGGCACGATCGCGTTCGTCGGCAAAGGCGTGGTCTTCGACTCCGGCGGCCTCTCGATCAAGACCGGCAGTGGCATGGAGACGATGAAGACCGACATGGCCGGCGCGGCCGCGGTCATCGGCGCGATGTCCGCGTTGGCCGACCTCGGGGTGCGGTGCAAGGTCGTGGGCTACGCGCCGATGGTGGAGAACATGCCGAGCGGCGACGCGATTCGCCCGGGTGACGTTCTGACGTTTCGGAACGGGAAGACCGCGGAGGTGTTGAACACCGATGCCGAAGGTCGCCTGATTCTCGCGGACGCCCTCTCGCTGGCCAGTGAGGCGAAGCCCGATGCCATCGTCGACCTCGCCACGCTCACTGGTGCCTGCGTGGTGGCGCTCGGCGAGAAGATCGCCGGCTTGATGGGCAACGACGAAGCGTTTGTCGACGAAGTCTCTGCCGCCTCGAAACGAGCAGGCGAGCAGACGTGGCCGCTGCCGCTGCCGAAGCAATACCGAAAGCTCATCGACTCCGAGATTGCGGACATGAAGAACATCGGAAGTGGTGGGTACGGCGGCGCGCTGACCGCGGCGCTCTTCCTTGAGGAGTTCGTGGCCGGGGTGCCGTGGGTGCACCTCGACATCGCCGGCCCGGCACGCGCGAATGCCGACGACGGCTACGCGCGTCGTGGAGGCACCGGATTCGGTGTTCGGACCTTGCTGGAGCTCGCGGTCGCACATGGATCTCGACGTCAGGCCTGAGCCTCCAAGGCCTACCACCCGAGGCCGCGAACAACGTTTCGGGCGCCGTGCGGATATTCAGGGCCTTCGTGCCGTTGCGGTGTTGCTCGTTGTTGCCTTCCATGGTGGACTCCCCGTCGATGGCGGCTTCGTCGGAGTCGATGTCTTCTTTGTGATCTCGGGGTTCGTGATCACTTCTACGATGCTGCGAGAAATCGACAGCGAGGGTCGGCTGTCGTTCGCCGCGTTCTACTCTCGACGAGTTCGCCGCATTCTCCCGGCTCTCGCGCTCACCGTCACGGTGGTTGCAATCGCTTCGATCGGTGCGATCGGTGTATCCGCAAGGCAGGTGGCCGGTCGTACCGGGGTTGCGGCATCTTTCTTCGTCTCGAACATCCTGCTCGCGCGAGAAGCGCAGGGCTACTTCGACGCGTCGCCGGCGCTGAACCCGTTTCTCCACCTGTGGTCACTCTCAGTGGAGGAGCAGTTCTATTTCGTCTTTCCCACGGTGCTGATGGGTGCAGTGCTCCTCTCTCGGCGATTGCGGTCGGAGGCGCGCATGGTGATCGGGGTCACCGTCGCGGTCATTGGGGCCGGATCGCTCGCGTTGTGCGTGTACACGACCGGCGCGGGAACCGGTGCGACGGGTTCGAGTGCGCACTTCGCCTTCTACATGGCTCCAGCTCGTGCGTGGGAGTTCGCGATGGGCGCACTGCTCAGCGTCGCGGCAGTGAGGTTGGCTCGCGTCCCGAGGCCCACCGCCGCGATGTTGGGGTACGCAGGTGCCGCGCTCGTTGTGGTCGGTGCGGTCACCATCGATGAATCCAGGCCGTTCCCAGGTACCGCCGCCCTGGTTCCGGTCATCGGCGCGGCGCTGCTCCTTGCAGCGGGGACCGCGACGAGGCGGGGAGTCTCGGGACTTCTCGGTTTCCGGCCGCTCGCCCGAATCGGTGATGTGTCATATAGCTGGTACCTGTGGCACTGGCCGCTGATCGTCTTCGCCGGCGCACTCTGGCCCGGCAACGGCAGCGCCAAGTTGATGGCCGCGGCTGCGTCGTTCATTCCCGCCTGGCTCTCGTACCGGTGGGTCGAGCGACCGATACATACAAACGTTCGTTGGCGCGGCTGGCGCGCGTTGATGCTTGCAACGGTGTGCGTCACCGTCCCGGTTGCGGCATGTCTCGCGCTCCTGAATGCGCCGCTGCCGTCGGCAAATGCCGCGACCAAGTCGTTCCTGCATGCGAGCGTGTTCCGCCATGCGGATCGCGTTCGGGGTTGCAACCTTGGGATTCCGATCGATGAGGGACCGAAAACCTGCTCGTGGACAGTTCCGCAAGCACGAGGCACGATCGCGTTGCTCGGCGATTCGAATGCCGGCCACTTCACCGAGCCGGTCGCGCTCGCCGCGAATCGGCTTGGCTATGACTTTTCCGTCGCGACCTATTTCAACTGCCCGTTGGTCGACGTCGTCGTCCACATGACGGAGCTGCAACCGCCGGGGTGCAGGAAGTTCGTGAACCGGTCGCTCCAGGAGCTTGAATCCGATCCTCCCGCACTGGTCGTATTGGCGTCGGCAACCCCCATCTATCTCCAGGCCGGTGTGGCGTCGCTCCGTGATCCGGTCACTGGTACCGTCGCTGCGTCGGGCGCAGCGAAAACGAGGATGTGGTCCAAAGGACTTGAACGCGTATTGCGCCGTCTGCAGCGCGCGGGAGTTCCCACCTTGGTGGTGCACACGGTTCCTCAGTGGCTCGACTGGAATGGTCGCGGCTGCGCGGTCGTTCGGGTGTACCACGCACCGCAGTCGTGTGGCGCAACCCAGAACCGAACCACCGTCAACGACTTCCGTCGTCAGGCGCTCATCGCCGAGCGACGCGCGGTGAGCGCAGTGCCCGCCGCGTCGGCCGTCGACTTCATTGCACAGTTGTGCAGTCCAACCACGTGTGCAACCAACCGTGGTGATGAATGGCTGTATCGTGATGGACGGCACCTCAGCGTCGTCGGTGCGACCCAGCTGACCGATCATTTCGCGACTGCGATTACCGCCGCGCTCCGATCCACCTGAGCGCCGGCGAGGACACTGTGGCGTGCCGGGGCCAACCCGGGTATTCGGTGAGTGCCCTGGAGTCCCTTTCGAGCGGGGTTGGGGTCGCTAACCTCCAAGCACCATCTCACTTCTTGGAGAACGGTCACGTGGTTCGAGTCGCGATCGTCGGCGCCGGAAAAATTGGAGAGCGGCATCTTGCTGCGTATTCTGGGATCCAGAATGCCGATGTCGTCGGCATTCTGGAGCCGCAGGAAGGACGCCGAGGGCAGTTCATCGCGGCCGCCGGCGGTGGGCTCCTTCCGTACGCCACGCTCGACGAACTTCTTGGCGATCCCGAGATTGACGTCGTCGACATCTGCAGTCCGACACCGGCCCACTTCGCCCAGGTGTCCCAGTCGATCGCGGCCGGCAAGACGGTGTTTTGTGAAAAACCGCTGGCGCAACACCCCGGAGAAATAGACGAACTCGAACGGCAGGCGGCCGCAGCGGAGGTCTCGCTGCGCGTTGGCTACGTCTACCGATTTCATCCTCGTATCCAGCGCTTGAAGGAGCGTCTTGGCGAGGATGCCCTCGGAACCCCCAGGTTCGCGGTGCTCAGGATCGGTGGCCGGGGCTCGCATCGCGTCTGGAAGCACAATCGTGCCGAAGGCGGCGGCGTGCTCCTCGACATGGCGAGCCACATGGTCGACCTCGCCTACTGGTTGTTCGGCGCAATCGCTGAAGTTGAGCCGCTCTACGACGGCCTGCTCGTCCCGAAGCGCGAGATTGACGGCGTGTTCGTCGACGTCGACGCCGACGACCTCGTCGTCCTGCGATTGCAGTCCCGGTCCGGCGTTGAGATCTTGATCCACGCCGACTTTCTCTCACCAGGGTTCGCGAACTCGATCGAGGTGACGGGCGACAATGGATCCGCACTCGTGTCCGTCATCAGTGGAATCCCGGATCGGTACACCTTGCTCACCGCTGCGGCCGATCTGAACGCGGGGGAGACCTTGGAGCCCGGCGACTTCGCGGACATGTTGACTCGGGAGCTCACCGGCTTCGTCGACGACGCGGAAGCAGGTCGAGTGGTTCGGGAGATCGGCGCATCTCGAGTCGTGGCCGAGGTCGTGGAAGCGTTCATGCGCCGGGTCTCCGAGTGAGTCCGACGACGACCGTGGCGGTGACCATGGCGTCGCCGAGGCTCGAACGCGATGAAATCGACGCGGCGACTCGCGTGCTGGAGTCCGGTGCACTTCGTAGCGGCCCGGTCGCCGCCGAGTTCGAGCGAGCGTTCGCCGATTTCGTCGGCGCGCGTCACGCGTATACGTGCAGCAATGGCACCGCCGCATTGCACCTCGCGTACCTGTCGGTGATCCAGCCGGGTGACGAAGTGCTGCTGCATGAACATCGCGCCAT
>JANLTQ010000437.1:0-2036 GCA_031363005.1 Acidimicrobiia bacterium
GGCGACGACACTGCCCGCCACCAGGGGATGCAACGCAACGTCGCCGCCGGCGTCCACGTAGGCCGACACCGCGCCCACGTCCCGTTCTGTCACTGACGCGGCGTCGGCCACTCTCGTCATCGCGGCGGCGAAAGATGGCACCGCATCCACACACGCGGCCGCGCCGAGATCGTCGAACTCGCTCGCGTAGACACGTTCTCCCGTGAGCACCGACGCAGTTTCGAGGAGATAGCGGGAGGCGAGTCGTTCACGCGCCGACCGCAGGTCGCCACGAGCGAAACTCAGCACCCGATGATCGGCACCCGCTGCGAGTGCGGCGAGGTAGCTCCGGCGCTGTTCGGACCGGCTTCGGTCTCGCGTTGCGATGTCATCCTCGGCCGCGAGCGCTCGGTCCGCCTCGGCGAGCAGCGCGTCTTCACGACGCGCACTCGGCATGAGTCCTTCTGCCAACCCGATGACGAAGACCGCATCGAGGTCGAGACCGATCCCGGTCCCGATCGAGCCGCAGAAAATGCCTTCGCCGTACCGGCCGATGCGGCCGACCGGGGACCGCAACTCGTTCGTCACCGTGCTCGCGAACGTCGCGAAACTCGGGTCCGGCTCGACCGCTTCCAAGCGAGCACATTGCTCGAGCAGACCGTCGACGGCATCGAGGGCATCGCGCTCGGTCTCCGGCCAGCGCTCGGATCCGGTGGAGACGTCGAGCAACTCGGCGATCACCGAGCGGGCTTCGATCGCGCGCCCAGACCATCCGGTGGAGTGTTCCAGGCGCGCCAGCCGCGTCCGCAGATCGGCGACGAATGCGGCGAGCGAACGCGCGGCGCGAGCGTTGTTCCGCAGTTGCTCGTCTCCGCCGATCCCGGCCTCGGCGCGATCGTCGGCCCGCACCATGAGGTCCGATGCGTAGATCTCGAGCCGTTCCGCCCACCCGTCGCCATCGACCACACCGGCGCGCCGAGAGATCTGATCCCATCGATCGATGGGGATCGGCGCACCGTCCGGGGTCCGTATCGGCGTGCTCGCAAACAACGCCACCACCTCGTGACGAGCGAAGTCCGCACCCACGAGCCGGAGCACCCGATCGAGCATTCGTCCGGCCATCGTGTCCGCAAGCAGGCGGACGGCCGGACCGTTGTGGGCGACGCCGGCGGCGCTGAGCTGAGCATCGACGATGCGGCCGTACGGCTCGACCGCCGGCGCCAAGATCGCCATCCGGTCGAACCGCACCCCGGACTCGCCAATCTGCAGGACACGACGGATGACCGCCCGAACCTCTTCGTCGACATCCGAGGCGGTGATGATCTCAGTGCCCGTCGGCGGGGTGCGGTCCAGGTCGGCTCGGTGGTCGGACAGCGGCGTGAGATCGATGTTGAGTCGTCCACATTCTCCGCGCACGTCCGCGTCGGCGTCGTCATCACCGGTCAGGCCGACGAGCACCACCGTCCGTCGCGCCTGCGTGACCGCAGCGATCAGATCTCGGAGCGCCGGAGCCAGCGGCTGGACGAGATGCACGATCACGGTACCGAGCGCGGCAATCGGGGCGTCACCGGCCTCGACCGCGGCCACCGCCTCGACGGCCAGTGCGCCTTCGTCCGAGAAGGGTTCCAGTCGGACGCGCACCCGATCGACGAGTTCGACCAGAGCACGCGCCCGCGGTGACCCCGCTCGCCGCAACCGTGCGAGGGTTTCGGGACGCGCTCGAGACAGCTCGCCGTAGCGTCGGGCGATGGCTCGCTCGGTGCCCACGTGGGTTGCCACTGACGCGAACGGCCCGGCATCAGACCGCAGCTCTTGACGAATCGCCGCCACCAACATCGGTTGGGTGAGCCGTCCCCGACCGGCGGCCGCGGCACGAGGACCACCGAGTTTCTCGGCCAGCGCGTAGGCGGTGAGAAATCCGACGTTGGCCAGCCCCCGGGTGGTGCTCAGGACCCGTCGAGCCGCCAATCCGGCCCCATTCGACGGGACGATGACCGTGACCGGCGCCAGCGGATCGCCGTCCTGCGCCGCCGCGATCGCGGTCGCGAGCACGTCGG
>JANLTQ010000454.1:0-9560 GCA_031363005.1 Acidimicrobiia bacterium
CCGGGGGAGAAGGTGGTGTTCGCGATCACCAGTCCGACCGGCACCTACGTTGGGCCGCCGCACCGTGCCGACGACGGGGGGACGGTCAGTGCGACCTACCGGCCGAGTGCAACCGCACCAACGGGGACGTATCGGGTTGTCGTTCTCGGGGATCGTGGTACCGGCGTCGAGAGCGAACTCGTCGTCGAGCCGCCTCGCTGACCGCCTGAGCGCTATCCCTCGTTGGTTGCGTCCTCGGGAGTCTGTGACTCCTGGATTGCAGCGTCGACTGCTTCTTGCGTGACGCCATCGCCGGCGACGAGTTCGACTTCGGGTTCGTCGCTTGCTTCGGTTCGGGGCTGTGGGTTGCTCATGACGGTGTTCTTCCCCGCACCGCCCGCTTCCATTCATCGAGCGTTTGGCGTCTGAGGCCGCTCATAGCGGTGTGAGACACCGAGCGCTGGGAGTTAGGCCTTCATGCGGGCGTCGTCGGGGTCGAAGAGTGGTCGGCTTCCCACCCGTTCGACGCGCACCGGGAACAGCTCGTTCATGTACATGACCTGCAACTCGGTGCCCTCGACTGCATGCTCCGGCGGGAGGTACGCAAGCAACAGGTACTGGCCGAGCGACGGTGCTGCGCCGGCGGTCGTCACACGCGAGATACGACCCTTCGAGTCGACGATGCGTTCACCGTTGCGAGTGAGGATCGGTTCGTTGCCTCCGGTGGGATAGCGCGCCTCACCAGATGCGGACACGTTCGAGATCATCGACAACGTGCACAGGTGAGCGGTGGGCTCCTCGTCGCGCGCCGCGAGGTACGCGGCTTTCCCGATGAAGTCCGCACTCTTCACCTTCGGCCGCGCAAGACCGGCCTCCACGGGGTTGTACTCGCTCTCGAGCTCGGCGCCCATCAGGCGGTAGCCCTTCTCGATCCGTCCCGTGACCGCGTACACGCCGATGCCGACGGGCACGACACCGTGCTCCTGCCCGGCGGCCCACAACGTGTCCCACAGGCGCAGGCCGTGTTCCACCTTCGTGTAGATCTCCCAACCGAGATCGCCGACGTAGGAGATGCGGAACATCGTCACGGGGATGCCGTCGATGAGCGTCTCGCGCACCGAGCCGTACGGGAAGGCCTCGTTCGAGAGGTCTGCCTCACACACGCCGCTCACGAAGTCACGCGCGCGCGGTCCCCACACGCCGATGGTGCACAGGGCGCCGGACATGTCGGTGAAGGTGACCGAGCCGTCGGTGGGAAGGTGCTTCTTGAACCAGTACGCGTCACGGCCGCCGTCGAACGCGCCGGTCACCACGCGGAAGTGCTGGTCGCCGAGCCGCATGATGGTGAGGTCGGAGCGGAAGCCACCGTCGGGCGTGAGCAACGGTGTGTACACCGACCGGCCGACGGGCACGTTCACGCTGTTGACCGCGAGGTACTGCAAGGCGTCCAACGCGCCGGGGCCGGTGATGTCGAACTCGCAGAACGCGGTGAGGTCCACCATGCCGACTCGATCCCGCATCGCGAGGTGTTCCGCGTTCGTGATCGGCGACCACCACCGTGCGTCCCACTCATGCGGGCGGGGGGCGCAGGCATCGCCGAACTCGTCGCAGAGCGCGGCGTTCGAGCGGTACCACTGCGGCCGTTCCCATCCGCGTGCGTCGAAGAACTCCGCCCCGAGCACCTCTTCACGCGCGTAGAACGGTGACCGGCGCATGCCGCGCTCGGACGCCCACTGCTCCCGCGGGTGGACGATGCCATAGGTCTTGTTGAAGTGCTCTGCGCACCGGGCGTGGATGTGATGGACGGTGCGTTCGTGGGGATAGAAGCGGGCGATGTCCGACGAATGTGCGTCGCACAGGTGCGGGTATCCGTAGGTCATCCACTCGGCGACCAGTTGTGCGATCCCCGGCCCTTCCTTGATCCACACTGCGGCGGCGGACCAGAGGTTGCGCACCTCGATCGTCTCGCCGAGGACCGGCATTGCGTCCGGCGTCAGGGAGAGGAGGCCATTGATCGCGTACCGGATCTCCGCGGTGTCGAGGATGTCGCCCATGAGTTCGAGCGCGTCCTCCATCTGGTCGTCGAAGTCGTCGTCGGTGAAGGGGAGCTCGGTGGGGGACAGCGCCGCCGCATCGTTCGACGGGATCTCGTTCGGGTCGTGAAAGATGGGCCGGTGTGCGTAGCTGCCCACCTCCATGGAACCGGCGGACTGACGCTCGTACATGAACGTGTCCATATCCCGCACGATCGGGTACGCCACTTCCTGACCGGACTCCACCAGCACATCGATCGGGCCGACGTCGGCCATTTGGTGCACCGCCGGCGTGAGCGGAATCGTCGCGCCCGCCATCTCCGCGATGCGCGGACTCCACACGCCGCACGCGATCACCACGTGCTCAGCCTCGATGCGGCCCTGATCGGTGACGACGGCGCGCACGGTGCCGTTCGTGACCTCCACGTCGAGCACTTCGGTGTTCGCGAAGACCTGGAGATGCCCCGCGTCGGCGGCTTCCTCGCGCATGAGCGTGCCGGCGCGCAGCGAGTCGACGACTGACACAGTGGGGCTCGAGAAGCCGCCGAGGATGATCTCCTCGTTGATGAACGGAACCTGTTCCTTGATCTGCGCGGGCGTGAGGAGCTCGGCCTCGATGCCCCACGCTTTCGCCGACGTCATGCGCCGCTTGAACTCTTCGAGTCGCTCGGGGTTGCGCGCGACTTCGATCCCGCCGCAGGTGCCGTTGACGCCCATCGCCTCGTACTGGGCCTGACTCGAGAGGGTCAGGAGCGCCATTTCCTTGTTGTGATCGACGGGGAAGATGAAGTTCGACGCGTGGCCGGTGCTGCCGCCGGGGTTGGGGAGCGGGCCCTTGTCGATGAGGACCATGTCGGTCCAGCCGAGCCGGGAGAGGTGACCCACCAAGCAGTTGCCGACGATGCCGGCGCCGATGACCACAACCTGCGCACGTTCGGGAAAGTCAGTCACGAGTGGCGTTTCTATCAGGGAGCCTGCCGCGCGGACTCACCCGTACACTGCGCGAACGCGAACCGCCGAGGAGGCTCCATGGCCGACACCTGTACGCATCTCGACATGGCGACGGACGCATCACCGTCGAGCAACGGTTGTGAGGACTGTCTGCGCACCGGCGGCGAGTGGCTCCACCTCCGGCTGTGCGTGGAGTGTGGGCACGTCGGTTGCTGTGACAGTTCCCCGAATCGCCACGCCACGGCGCACTTCCACGCGCACCCGGACCACCCGCTGATCCGTTCCTACGAACCCGGCGAGGACTGGTGGTGGTGTTACGCCGACGAGCTCTTCTTCGAGATTGAAGGCACACCACCTGCACCGTCGCATCGGTGATGATTCCTCCGTCCTGACCCCCTCCACGTGAGAGTGGTGATGTCGGACCAATCTGCTCATAGGGGCTGACGAACTGCCGATTCGGGCTCAGGACCAGCGGTTCCCGTGCCGAATAGCTGGAGATGGAGACGGCTGCGCCCCCACTGCGCCCGGCCGACGAGGTCGCTCAGAGAGTGGCCCGGTGGTCCGCGCACCCAATGCTCGCGACGCTCGTGCGCATCATGGTTGCCGTCGTGCCCATCGCGGCGTCGCTCGGGTTCGTCTTCTTCGTCAGCCGAGTAGTTCCGGCGCCAGCGGGCTCGCTCTACGCATATCTCGCCTGGTGGCTCGGGCTCTGTGCTGCGTCGACCGGATTCATGATCGTGATCGACAAGGCCGCGCGCCGTTGCCTGCCGCTGGGTGCGCTCCTCAAGTTGTCGCTTGTCTTCCCGGACCAGGCGCCATCACGATTCAAGGTGGCGCTCCGGTCGGGAACCACGACCAAGCTCCAACGGATCGTCGAGGATGCAAAGGCGGGCCGCGTTGGTGAAACGCCGGCGGAGGCTGCCGAGCGCGTGCTCGAACTGGTCGCAGCCTTGAACGCGCACGATCGGATCACTCGCGGTCACTCCGAGCGCGTGCGCGCGTACACCCAAATGATCGCCGAGGAACTCAAACTCGATGAGCGCGAGATCGATCTCCTGCACTGGGCCGGGCTGCTGCATGACATCGGAAAGCTCGAGGTTCCGTACGAGATCCTGAACAAGACCTCGCGCCCCACCGAGGAGGAGTGGGAGATCCTCAAACGACACCCCGAAGCGGGCGCCGCCTTGGTCGCACCGCTCAACGACTGGCTCGGCGAATGGGTGCGTGCCGTTGGTGAGCATCACGAACGCTGGGACGGAACGGGGTATCCCGCGGGTCTGAGCGGTACCGATATCTCGTTTGCGGCGCGCATCGTCTCGGTGGCGGACGTCTTCGACGTCATCACGTCGGCCCGTTCGTACAAGGCCCCGATCGACCCCAAGGCGGCCCGGGCCGAGATCGCCGAGTGCAGTGGAACCCAGTTCGACCCGGCTGTCGTGCGTGCGTTCCTGAACATTTCGCTCGGTCGCTTGCGGTTTGCCATGGGCCCGTTGTCGCTGTTCGCCGGTGGTCCGATCGGCGGAATATCGATTCCACCCGTCATCGGCGCGACCGTCAGTGGCCTCGCGGTGGGCGCCGCGTCTGTGGTGGGCAGCGTCTTTGCCGCTCCGACGCCTTCGCCTGCGTACGGCGCTCGTACCGAGGCGGCCGTGGCCTCCAAGGCTGCACCGCGCCGGGTGGCGAACCCGACGAAGCCGCCGACCGTTGTTGGCGTTCCGCCCACGTCGGACGCGCCCGTCGACCCGATCGCACCGGAGGCGCTGCCTGACGCATCGCCGTTCCCAGACTCACCACCGGACTCGACGGCTCCGTCCGCCTTGACCGCACCGAACGTCGCGGCCCAGATCGACGAAGACACGCCGACCGTCGTCCCCCTCCAGGGACTCGACCTCGTCGGACTGCAGTCGCTCGCCATCACCTCGAATCCGGCGGGTGCGGCAGCCTCGGCGCCCGAAGGTGCAGTGCTCGTGTCGCCACCGCACAACTTCTACGGCGAGATCGGTTTTGGGTACGAAGCGTGTTGGTCCCTTGGTTGCGCCCCGGGCACACTGACCGTCACGGTACGCGGGGTCGAGGACCCGCCCGTCGTACAGCGTGTGTCGATCACAGTTTCATCAGGACAGTTGGCGACGGTCGATCCGTTGCTCAATGCTTCGGATCCGGACGGCGACCCATTGACGCTGACGGGAGTCGGATCACCGCAGTTCGGATCGGCTGCGGTCATGGGCGGTGCGGTCGTGTACACGGCCCCTGCTCAGTTCGGCGGTACCGATCTGTTCACCTTCACCGTGGCCGATCCCTCCGGCGTGACCGCGTCGGAGTACATCGTCGTCTCGGTTGTTTCCAGCAACACTGCGCCGTCGTTCGTCGCAGGGCCAGACCAGTCCGGGGTCGAGGACGGCGGCCCTCGCATCGTGCCGGCGTGGGCAACGACGATCAGCCCCGGCCCGCCCGGCGAGAGCGGCCAGACCGTGGCCTTCATCACCACGAACGACAACGCCGGACTGTTTTCCACCCCGCCCGCAGTCGCGACGGATGGAACTCTCACCTATCTGCCCGCGCCGAACGCGTTCGGGTCGGCGACGGTCAGCGTGGCTGCGGTCGATTCCGGCGGAGGCAACAACACCTCGGCGGTGCAGACCTTTACGCTGAATGTGACCCCGGTGAACGACGCGCCGTCCTTCGCCGCTGGTGCCGATCAACGGGTTCGCGAGAGCTCGAGCGCGCGGAGTGTCGCCGGGTGGGCGACAGGTATTCGCGCCGGGCCGGCCAACGAGGTGGGACAAGGTGTGAGCTTCTCGGTCACCAACGACAACGGTGCGTTGTTCTCAACGCCACCGGCGATCGCGGCCGACGGTGGACTGACCTACACGCCGACGCCGTACGCATTTGGTACCGCTACGGTCACCGTTGTCGCAATCGATTCCGGTGGTACGGCGCTCGGCGGCGTCGACACCTCCGGCACCCAGAACTTCACAATTACGGTCGTGCCGGTCCCGCCACGCCCACAGCTGGACGCGTACACCGTGGACCAAGACACACCACTCACCGTCGCTGCGCCGGGTCTACTCACCAACGACTTCGATGGCCTCGGTCTTCCTCTCACCGTGCAGACCGCCCCGGTGACATCGCCGACCAATGGCGTCGTGACTCTCGGGTCCGATGGTTCGTTCGTCTACACGCCGAACCCCGGCTTCGTCGGCACGGACTCGTTCGTCTATCTCGTCGACGACGGCCATGCGCTGTCCGCAACGGCGACCGTCACGATCACCGTCAACTCAGGTGTGACGGCCGGCAGCTTCTATCTCGGCACGTCCGGATCGAGTGCTACCAACTATGCGCTGACGACCACCCCGCCGCCTGGTGCCGCGCCGGTCCCCGACTTCGACGCTGACGGTGATCCCGGTCTCACGCTCAAGAGCAGCGGAGGGGCCGAAAGCGAGACCGATCCTCGCCGGTTCCACCTCTGGACCTACGTTGCGCCGTCACCGATCGCGCTCGACGGTCCGGTGACGCTGGACCTGTGGTCCACCGTCGAAGACTTTGACGTGAACAAACTCGGCAACCCGTTTGTGTGGCTCTATGACTGCGCGGGCGGGGGAACGGCGTGCGTGAAACTCGCAGGGACCGAGTTGCGGGCACGAGTTTGGAACAACGGGCCCACTTGGACCAACCAGATGATCACCGTGGGTTCGGTCACGCACACCATTGCCGCCGGCCGCGAGCTCCGAGTGCGTCTCATGGAACGCCGGAACGACTTGTGGGTTGCGATGACCGCCGCCTACCCGTCTCGTTTGGAAGTCACGCTCGGCAACGTTGCTCCGATCGCGAACGCGGACACCTACCCCGTGCTCGAGGATGCCTCGCCGACCAACCTCGCGGTGCTGGCGAACGATGTCGACACCAACCTCGATGCCACGACCGTCCTCATCACCACTCCGCCGACCCTGGGGGCCGCTGCGGTCCTCGGCGACGGCACTCTTGACTACACGCCGACCGCGAACGCGAACGGAGCGGACTCCTTCTCGTACCAGGTGTGCGACACCGTCGGTCTGTGCTCGTCGAGCACGGTCGGCATCACCATCGTGGCGGTGAACGACGCCCCGACCTTTGGCCTGAGCAGTCCGTCGTCCGTTTCACTCCCTCTCCCCGTCTCGGTGCCAGGCTTCGCTACTGCGATCTCCGTCGGACCGGCCGACGAATCGAGTCAGCCGCCGAGCTTCACGGTCACGAACGACGACCCCGGCCTCTTCGCGGTGCAGCCCGGGATTGCTCCGGACGGCACGCTCACCTATTGGGGTTCAGGACTACCTGGGTCCGCGACGGTCACGGTTGTGATGCGGGACAGCGGCGGCACCGCGAACGGCGGCGTGGATGTGTCGTCGGCCCAGACGTTCACGATCCTCATCCTCTGAACTTCGCGCGCTCGCGGCGCGTGGAAGTGTGGCAATCCTTGCCTCTCGAACTCAGCGACCTCTGGACGTACTTTGCCGAGCACGAATGCGGCGAGTATTCACGCCTGTACGCGCGGATCTGTGAGACCGTCGCAGCCGACGCAGGCGTGCTCGACCTGATTCGCGCCGCGCCGCCGACGAGTCACCAGCCGAACGTCTTGTTGGCCGCCGTCCACTATCTCCTGCTCGGCGGCCTCGATCACCCGCTCGCAGCGGTGTACGCCGGCGATTCCGACGCCGATGCCGGACCGTTGTTCGTCGACGTGTGCCTCAGCCATCGCGCCGAGATCTTGGCGTTGCTCGCGACTCGACACACGAACACCAACGAGGTCGGGCGTTCGGCGGTGATCGGACCCGCGTTGACCGCAGTCGCACAGCGGATGGGTGCGCCACTCGGGCTCGTCGACGTCGGTTGTAGCGCGGGCCTGAATCTGTTGTGCGACCGTTACCTCTTGGACTACCGCGCGCACGGCACCACCGGCCCGGCCAACGCCGGCGTGCGCATCGAGTGCGAGGTTGTGGGAGGAACCATGCCGGTCTCGTCGCAGCTTCCTGAGATCAGGGTCCGGATTGGGCTGGACCGCGAGCCGATGGACCTCACCGATGAGAGCAACGCGCGCTGGCTGCTCGCGTGCATCTGGCCCGACACGGGCCGCTTGCCGCGAGCCCGGAGCGCAATCGCGGCGGCGCAGCTCTCGCCACCGGATCTGGTGACAGGTGACGCAGTCGAGGACATCACCGCAGTCGTGCTCGGGCTTCCGGCCGAGGTGACGCCGGTGGTCGTGACCACGTGGGTACTGGCGTATCTGCCCTACGCGCGTCGCACCGAGTTCCATGAGACGCTGGCGGCTGCCTCTCGGACGCGCCCGCTCGCGTGGGTCAGCGCTGAAGGCGTCGGAGTCGTGGACGCATTCGCCGGGATCACTCCTCCGGTCGACAGCAACCGGACCGACGCCAGCATCCTCGGCCTCGTGACCTTCGTCGAAGGTCGGGCGACGCCGGAGCTCCTCGGCTTCGTCCAGCCACATGGCGCCTGGATCGATTGGCGCGCCTGACGACGCGGGGTTGTTACCCGTTGAGTTGGTCGAGGAGGGCGAGGAATTCGGGGCTGGCTTCCGGGCCGTAGGACGAAACGATGATGCCGCGCATCCCGCACTCCGGACACTCGACGCCGAGGACGATGGCTTCATCGCCGGGGTCGGTGTCGCCTTCGAACCGGAAGGTGTGCTGCACGATGAGGTGAGCGGGCGCGTGGGCCTTCCCGCACGCGTGGCAGGTGACGGTGCCGTTCGCGACGGCGAAGTCGCTCCGGTACCCGTCGGCTTCGAGGAGGGCGATGGCTTCGGTCACGGACTCGGCGGTCTCCACCCTGTCACTGTACGACGCGCCCTCGAGGCGAACCCTCGCGTGAAACGCAAGCCCTGGCGTGCGCTTCTGGTGCGAGTTCGGTGAATCGAAGCGCTCCCAACTTGCTCGTAGCCACGGGTTTGGGTTCCTTCGGGAGGCCGAGGATGCGCTCGCCGATGATGTTGCGCTGTATCTGGCTGGTACCACCGGCGATGCGCGCGCCGGGCGCGGACAGCAAGCCGTCGGCCGCCGGTCCCGAGAGCAGAGCGTCGGCGCCGGCGGACTCGACCCGAGCCGCGGCGGTGTCGAACATCAACTCGGTGGTCCCAAGCTTTGCGATCGATGCGAGGACGGATGCGACCGGGCCTTGGCGTTCGCCCATCACCTTGAGCGCCGAGCCGCGTATCCATAGATCGGCGACGCGTTGTCGGCCGAGCGCGTCCAGCCCCTCACCAACTGCGAGCATTGCATCGAGCCGACGCTGGAAGGCGATCGCTGCCGCGCCGATGTAGCCGCGTTCATTGGTCAGGGCGGACATCGCCACGGTCCAACCCATCCCGGCCGGGCCGAGCAGTGCCTTCGCTGGGAGCTCGACGTCGTTGAGGAAGACTTCGTCGAACTCGGCGCCACCATTCATCTGCCGAAGCGGCCGCATCTCGACGCCGGCCGACCTCGTGTCGACGATGAAGAACGAGATGCCGCGATGAGGGGTGGCGTCGGGATCGGTGCGCGCCAGCAGGATGGCGCGATCGGCAACCCGACCGTTGGAGCACCACACCTTCTGCCCGTTGACGAT
>JANLTQ010000476.1:0-5342 GCA_031363005.1 Acidimicrobiia bacterium
CGGAGACCGTCCTGCCAGTGCACTTGGGTCGGACCGACGATGTCGAGCATCTTCGTCGTGTCGATGGTGACGCCGCCGATGGTGCCGTCGGTCTCGACGAAGCTCGCCTCGGCCCCCACCAGCTCGGCGAGGAACCCGCACCACTCCTCGAGGTCGACCGCCTCCACGCCACCCCAGTTCACGATGGTCGCGGGCACACTCGCCGCGGCGAGCAGGCCGGGGATCATCCGGATGATGTCGTCCTCGTGGATCGGGTTGAACCGGTTGGGCCGGTCGGGGTGCACCGGGACGGGCTGTCCCGCCTCGATCATCATCAGGTGGAACGCAGGCCAGCCGCCGTTGTCGCCGTACGGAACGTTGAGGCGGGCGATCGTGGTCGGGAGATCGAACTGGCGGGCGCTCGTGCGCACGACCGCCTCGGCCGCGATCTTCGCGATCGAATACGTCTCCATCATCACCCGGTGGTTGTCGCCGAGCGCGTCGGTCTCGGCCAGCTGATGCCGGCCGGCAGGTTGGTACACACCGGTCGAGGAGCAGTGCAGGAAGGCCTTGGCGCGCTGACAATGCTGCATGAGGAGCCCCGCTGCCTCTGCGTTCGCGGCGAGGTCGATGTCCCACCGGTTGCTCTTCACCACCGCAAGGTTGAGCACGTAGTCGACCTCACTCGGAACCGCAGAGAAGTCCCCGGCCGCCAGATTGGTCTCGATGCAGGTCACGCCGGCCGCTTCGAGCTGGGCCCGCGCGTCCGGGTCCCGGAAACGAGCGAGTCCGACCACCTCGTTGTGTTCGGCGAGGGCGAGGGTCACGGGCAGGGCCACTTGGCCGGTGGGTCCGGTGACGATGATCTTTTGGTCGGTCAGCACGGCGCGCACCGTAGCCGTCACGCCGAGATGGCCCGGCCAGACCGGGCCGAGCCGCTCTTGCTACATCCCGAACTGGGCGAGGATGGCGTCGGCTTGGGTGTTCGGCAGGTACGAACCGCCGTCGACCACCAGATTGTGGCCGGTGATGTAGGACGCGAGGGGCGAGGCGAGGAACACCACTGCGTTGGCGACGTCGACCGCGGTGCCCACTCGCCGCAACGGCGTCGCCTCCTCCACCACCGTCCGTAACTCGGCATTGCCGAGCACACCGGCGGTCAGCGGCGTCTCGATCAGCCCGGGCGACACGCAGTTGACCCGGATCAGCGGTGCGTACTCCAACGCCGCGTCCATGGTCAGGGAGATCACGCCCGCCTTGGCCGCGGAGTACGGGCCTTCGAAGCGGGTCGGGCGGATGCCCGAGACCGAGGCGTGGTTGATGATGCAGCCGCCACCCTGGGCCTGCATGAGCGGTACCACAGTTCGGATCCCGTGGAAGGTCCCGGCCAGGTTGACACCCACCAACTTGGCCCACAGCCGGTCCGAATAGTCGTGCAGCGGCCGCGCCGCGCCGATGCCTGCATTGTTGAAGAGCACGGTCACCGACCCGAGCGCGTCCGCCGCTTGGTGTATCGCATGGGCGAGCGCATCCGGGTCCGACACGTCGGCGGCGAAGAAGTGGCCTTCGACCTCATCGGCAGCAGTCCGACCGCGCGCTTCGTCGACGTCGATGATCGCGACCGAAGCGCCCTCCTCGTACATGCGCCGGGCGGTAGCAACTCCGATGCCGGACGCGCCCCCGGTGATCACGACGGTCTGGCCACTCACGAGATCCATGGCCGGGATCCTAAGAGGGCGCCCCCAAGAGCCAACAGCCCCTTGGACGTGAAACGGGGGAGGCCAAAGCCTCCCCCGTTTCTTCGTCTTCGTAGTGCGGTATGGCTATTTGCCGGCGAGCACCGCATCCTTGAACGCCTTCAACGGCGTGATGCGCGCTTTCTTGGATGCGGCGATCTTGATCGTCTCCCCCGTTGCGGGGTTGCGGCCCATTCGGGCAGCACGCTCGACACGAGCGAACTTGGCGAATCCGGAGATAGCCACCGGGTCACCCTTCGCGACGGTCTCGGTGACGACGTCCGTGAAGGCGGCCAGGAATGCGTCCGTGGCCTTCTTCTCGGATCCGGTGCGCTCTGCGAGCGCGGCTACCAACTCTCTGCGGTTCACTGGCTACTCCTCCAGTTGCAATCAGTACGACGAGGTCAGCCTGGCATGCACACTGCAGGAAAGGGCGGATTTCCGGGCACTTTTGCGAATCTCGCCGAATACCTGGGCGAGATAGGACACTTTGTCCGATCTTGACCGGCGTTGTATCGACCCAGACTTTGCTGACTCTTTGCCCGAAGAACTCGCGCCAGGAACAGACCGAGCCCCTACGGTGCCCCGTCGAGCGCGGGAGCGGCGACAAGGAGCGCGCGGTACGTCACCACTCGGGTCGGGGGTGTCAGAGTCTCTGCAATGGCGGAGGCGGACGACGCAGAGGTACTGACGCGCGCCGTCGCGGCCCTCGGCGGAGATGATCGGCCCGGTCAGCGCCAACTGTCCTCGGCCATCGCCAGCGCGATCCGCAACGGTCACCACCTCGTGGCCGAAGCACCCACGGGCTCGGGCAAGTCGTTGGCGTATCTCGCGCCCGCGATCGCGTCCGGGAAGAAGGTGGTCGTCGCGACTGCCACGCTGACCCTGCAGGACCAGCTGTGGAACAAGGACCTCCCACACTTGCGCGAGCACGGGGGCGTGGACTTCACCGGGGCACTGCTGAAAGGTCGGGGCCAGTACGTGTGCCGGGCCAAGCTCGATCGGGCCCGCGGCGGCGAGACCCTGCTCGACGAGCGGCCCGGCCCGACCCTCGAACGAGACGTCGAACGGTTGGTGCGCTTCGTTGCAAAATCACGGACCGGCGACTTCGCCGAGGTCGACGTCGCCGACGCCTCCCGCCGGATCGCGAGTTGCGCGCCCCGCGAGTGTCCGGGCGCCAACAAATGCGCCGATGGTGACAACTGCTTCGCAGAACAGGCACGGGCCCGGGCCAATACCGCCAACGTCCTGATCGTGAACCATGCGCTCTACTGCGCGCACCTGGCGTCGAGCGGGGCGGTCCTGCCCGAGCACGACCTCGTGGTCTTCGACGAGGCCCACGGCTTGGCCGACGTCGCCACCACGGCGTTCGGAATCGATCTCGCGCCCGTCGGACTCCGTCAACTCGCGAGTCGCTTGACGGGCGTGGGTGTGAGTCGCGGCGATGCCGATCCGCTCGCAGCCGCCGCCGACGCGTTGGAGCGGGCCCTCGCGAATGCCGACGGTCGACTCGACCCGACGGCCGGCGCAGTGGCGGATGCGTTGGGATCGGCGGCGGAACGGCTCGCCGGCGCAATCCCGTCGATCGACGCGAGTGGCGATCCCACCGCCGCGGCCCAGACCACCCAGCTCGCCGCCTCCAGGCTCGATGCGCTCCGGCGGCTGCGAGCCCCCGACCCGGACGAGGTCGTCTGGGCCGAACGCGAGAGCCTGCACCTCGCACCCATCGACGTGTCGAAGATCCTCGGCGCCCGCCTGTTCGCACTCACGCCGACGGTCCTCACGTCCGCGACCCTGGGTGGGGGCGCGCGTTTCGCCGCGCTGACCCGGCGCCTCGGTCTCGACCCTGACGCGGAGCTCGGGCCCATCATCATCCACGACGGTGAAGACAGCGACGGCGAGGAGCTCCGGCTCCCGGGCCTCGGCTACGCAGACCTCGCGGTTGAGTCACCGTTCGATTTTCGGAAACAGGCGATGCTCTACGTGCCGCGTCATCTTCCCGAGCCGCGCGATCCGAAGTGGGCCGAGGCCGCCACCGAGGAGACGGCCCGCCTGGTCGACGCCGCCGGTGGACGCGCACTCATCCTCTGCACCTCACGCGCCGCGGTGGATCGCATGGCGGCAACACTGCGCGACGAGACCGAACATCCCGTCCTCGTCCAGGGCGAGAGCGCGAAGGCGGTCCTGCTCGAGCGGTTCGGCGCCGAGGAACAGTCCTGTCTCGTGGCGACCCGGAGCTTTTGGACCGGCGTCGACATTCCCGGTCCGAGTTGCGTGCTCGTGGTCTTGGATCGGCTCCCCTTTTCCCGGCCGGACGACCCGCTCGCCCAGGCCCGGCGCGAGAACGCCGAACGCCACGGCGGATCCGGCTTCGGCGACGTCGACCTGCCCGCCGCCGCCCTCGTGCTCGCCCAAGGCGCGGGCCGTCTGATCCGGACCCGCGCCGATCGTGGCGTTGTTGCAGTGCTGGATCGGCGACTCGCGACTGCCGGCTACCGCCAGGCGCTCCTCAACGCGCTCCCCCCGATGCGCCGAGTGGTCGACCCCGACATCGTCACCGCGTTTCTCTCCACGTGCACCGAGTCGCCACCATCCGAGTGACGTTGACGAACGTGGCGACGACGTAGGTGACGGTCCGGGGTTGGGGTCGGTAGGGTCGACCTTCGTGTCCTCGTCACCGGAAACGTTGGAGACCGCCGCCGCCGAAGGGCGGGTGATCTCGTGGTTCGCCGCCACCGCACCCGAACGCGTCGCGATCATCTCGGAGCGCGTCACGCTCAACTACGCGGAGCTCGACGCCCGCGTGAATCAGCTCGTCCATCATCTCCGCAGTCGCGGCCTGCACACCGATGACGCCATCGCGCTCATCGCACCCAACCGTGCCGAGTGGGTCGAGACCTACGCGGCCGCGCAGCGCGCCGGGTGGCGCATCACCCCGGTGAACTTCCACCTCGGCGTTGACGAAGCTCGGTACATCATCGAGGACTGCGGCGCGCGCGCCGTCGTTATGGACGCGGCCCTCACCGATCTCGTGCCGGCGGCCGCGGGCGTTGCGATCAAGCTGGCAATCGACGGCGCCGATCATCCGACGCTCGCCGAGTGGGACGACTACGAAACCGCGCTGGCCACCCAGTCCACCGCGGCGATCGACGATCCGATCCGCGGCACGATCATGCTGTACACGTCGGGCACGACGGGCCGGCCGAAGGGGGTCTCGCGGCCGCGCACCGACGGTGTGGCCACGCTCACCGAAGCCCAGTTCTCCGGCTATCTCCCCGGCGCGGTGCACCTCGTGACCGGACCGCTGTACCACACCGCGCCGTTGATGTTGTCGCTGAACACACCGCTCCACGGCGGGGCGACGCTCGTCCTCATGGAGCACTGGAACGCGCCGCGCGCGCTCGACCTGATCGCCGAGCACGGCGTCACCCACACCCACATGGTGCCAACGATGTTTCATCGGCTGCTCGCGTTGCCGGACGACGTGCGTGAAGCCGCCGACACCTCGACCCTGCTCGCCGTCATTCACGGCGCGGCACCGTGCCCGGTGCACGTCAAGCAGCGGCTGATCGAGTGGTTCGGCCCGGTCGTGTGGGAGTACTACGGCGCCACCGAAGGCGCGGCCAC
>JANLTQ010000478.1:0-2343 GCA_031363005.1 Acidimicrobiia bacterium
TCGCGCCCGACCTGCCCGGTCACGGCGAGAGTACCGAACCCCTCACCGACCTGCACGGTCACGGTGACGCCGTGCGCGCCACGCTCGATGCGATCACCGGGCCGGTGGTACTCGTCGGCCACTCCTACGGCGGAGCCGCGATCACCGACGCCGGCACGCACCCCGCAGTGCGCCACCTCGTCTACCTCACTGCGTTCTGCCTCGACGCGCACGAGAGCATCATCGCCAACGACCTAACGGGTGGCGAACACGCCGAACTCGCGACCGCCATCGAGTTCGGTGCCGACGGCACGATCACCGTCGACCCAGCTCGCGCCGCCGGCATCTTCTACGCCGACTGCGACCCGGCGGCGGTGCCCGGATACGTCGCTCACTTGGTTCCCGAGGGGGCGGACGGGTTCTCGCAAACTCCCCGCTCGGTGGCGTGGCGCGAACGGCCGAGCACGTACGTGGTGTGCACCGAGGATCGGGCACTCACCCCCGAGTTGCAACGTAACCTGGCGGCTCGGTGCACCAGCATTGAGGAGTGGCCGACTTCGCATAGCCCCTTTTTCTCCCGGCCGGATCTCGTCACCGATCTCCTGGCCCGTCTGGCGCACGAAGCCGACTCATGACCGACCGCGCCGCGGACTACGAGCGCACGAACCGCGAGTTTTGGGACGACGACGCCGACGACTACCAAGCCGCCCACCGGGACCAGCTCGCCCAACCAGGCCGCTGGGGGGTTTGGGCCACCCCGGAATCAGAACTCGATGCCGTCGGTGACACGACCGGCCTCCGCGTGCTCGAGCTCGGATGCGGCGGCGGTCAACACACCATCGGCGTCGCTTCGCAGGCCGCGCAACGCGTCGGGCTCGACCTCTCGCGGGCGCAGCTCCGTCACGCCGTCACCAATCTGCAGGTAGCCGGTCTCCGGACGCCGGTTGTGTGCGCGAGCGGAGTGGCCACACCATTCAAAGCCGCCAGCTTCGATCTCGTCTTCTGCGATCACGGCGCGATGAGCTTCTGTGATCCCTACGCGACGGTTCCCGAGGTCGCGCGCGTGCTCCGTCCGGGTGGCCGACTCGTCTTTAACTGCTCCACGTTGTTTCGCCTCCTGTGCTTCCCGATCGGTGACCCCGACGCACCGATCACCGACCGACTCCACGCTCCGTACTTCGGTGCGCGTTCGTTCGACTGGGGCGATGGGACGATCGACTTCCAGATCCCGCACGGCGAATGGGTTCGGCTGTTCCATGCCCACGGTTTCGAGATCGAGGACCTGATCGAAATCCGGGCCCCGGCCGATGCCACCACCAGCTACGAGTATGCCGACCTCGACTGGGCGCGACGCTGGCCGACCGAAGAAATCTGGAAGGTCCGCAAGCGCAAGGAGCGCCGAAACCCGACTTAGCGCCGGTCGAAGGTGACGCCGGCAGTTTCGCGATCCCACGTGCCCGGAGTGACGCCCTCGTCGCGGAGTTGGTACTTCAGGACCCGCCCGACGGGATTGCGGGGCAGATCGGACCGAAACTCGATATAGCGCGGTATCGCAAAGTACGGGACTCGTTCCGCGCACCAGCGACACAGGTCTTCCTCACTGATCGAGCCGCCCTCCGTCACCAGCACCGCCGTGACCTTCACGTCGTCCTCGCCCTGCTCGCTCGCGACCGCGTGCACCGCGACATCGGCCACGGCGTCGTGTCCGATCAGCGTCCGTTCCATCTCGAAGCTCGAAATGTTCTCGCCGCGCCGACGCAGGTAGTCCTTCTTGCGATCCACGAAATAGAGGAACCCGTCGGCGTCCAGGCGCCCGAGATCACCGGTGTGGAACCAGAGGTTGCGGGACACGTCGACGGTGGCCTCGGGCCGGTTCCAATATCCGGAGAACATCAGGTTCGGGCCGTTCGGACGACACACGATCTCGCCGGTCTCACCCGCCGACACCGGTTCGTCGTCGTCGTCGACGATCCGCACTTCGAACTCGTGGGTGTTCGGCTTGCCCGCGGCACCCACCTTGTTGGTCTCACCCGCCGGCAGCATCGAGATCAGCGATGCTTCGGTGAGCCCGTAGCCGCCGCTGAACGTGGCGCACCCGAATCGGTCCCGCCACACCGCATCGGTTCCGGGTGGCATCGGTGCGGCGGCGCACAACCGCAACCGGTGGCCGGCCTGTTCGGGATGGTCCTCGGCACCCGCGATCAAGATCGCCAGCGAACCGAGCATCGAGAGCATCGTCGCTTGGGTCCGCTGCACCTCGGGCCAGAACTGGCTGACCGAAAACTTCCGCACGATCGCGGCGCGTCCTCCCGTCAGCAGCGTGCCGACCACACACACCGAGATCGCGTTGAAGTGGAAGAGCGG
>JANLTQ010000521.1:0-5246 GCA_031363005.1 Acidimicrobiia bacterium
GCGCGCCCCCGCCGCGTCGAAAGCGAAGAGGCGGCCGTCGCCGGAGCTCACGTACACCACACCACCAGAAACCGCCGGCGCCAGCGAGACGGGACCGCCCGGCACGACGGCGGTCCAGCGCGGGGCGCAGACGTTCGGAACTCCCGAACACCCAACGACGCCAGACGCATCGAAGACGTACAGCGTGCCGTCATCCGAGCCGACGTACGCGGAACCGTTGGCCACCGTCACCGACGAGTAGATACTCCCACCGGTTGCGGCCGTCCAGAGTGTCGTGAGGGACCCGACGTTCGCTCGGCTGATCGAAGTCTCAAACGGCTGAAAGCCCGAGAGAGTGGGCCCGCCGCGGTACTGCGGCCACGAGCAAGAGCTCAATACGAGGAGCAATGCCGCGAGCCCGAATCCGGCGCGCCTGACTGATCTCATGTGTGTCACTTCCCACCGGTCGCGCGTGCCGCTGACCTTCAGCAAAGCAACGGACATCATCGTCGCACCAATTCCCAGCGTCCATGGTCCTGGCGGCCTACGACCAATCGTCACGTATCGATCAGCCGCGATACGCCCGAGCGTCGCGTGCTGCTCAGCACGCCGTCAATCGGCGTTCGCCACCGCCACGTAGGTCGTGAGTTTGTCGAGCGCCATGGTCCAACCGGTGGCGCCGGGCGAATCAGAGGGAATGCCGGCGTGGGTCAACACCAGTCTCGTGCGTCCGTCGAGATCTTCGAACTCGACGGTCACCTCGGTCGTGGTGGGGTGTCCGGCCGGCATCCCCGTCTCCGTCGGCGACAGCACGTTGCCATCCGCGTCGGACATCGACTCGGTGTAGACGAGACGCCGATGCTCGACCACCTCTCGATGCTCACCGGTGAACCACATCTGCATCGCGCCATTCGGTGTTTGCATCTCCATCTCGACGAGCCGACGACCGCCGACGCGAAGGTCCATCTCTTTCACCGTGATCGCCGCACCCGCGGGGCCGTACCACGCGGCGAAGTGTTCCGCCTCGGTCCACATCCGCCAGATGATCTCGGGCGGAGCGTCGTAGGTACGTTCGATCACGACCGCGTTGTTCTGGTCTTGGGCCTCAGCCATGACGAGTGCCTTTCTTCTGCTGCCGCTTGGGTGGGAGTTGTCCGACATAGTCATCCAGCCGGTCGAGACGGGCCTCCCATACGGGCCGGTACTGGTCGACCCACGAAGCCACGGCCTCGAGTTGGGCCGCGTCGAGCGAACACCGCCGATATTGGGCATGCGCCGTCCGCCTGACCAGCCTCGCCTGTTCCAAGACCTTGATGTGCTTCGAGATCGCAGGCAAGGTCAGATCGAACGGTGCCGCGAGCTCGTTGACATTCGCTTCGCCCTGCGCGAGCCGAGCCAGGATTGCCCGTCGCGTTGGATTGGCGAGCGCAGCGAAGGTCTCGTCCAGCCGATCGTCGTTCAGCCGGTCGTGGTCGAGCGTCTTCGTCACGGATCGGACCTCGTAGTTTCCCAGTCAGTTATTTAACCGAAGTGGAAACTACACGTCCTCTGTGGGTCCGTCAATCGCGGGCCGAATGGGCCTGAAGGCTCAGGGTTCGGGCGGCGCCAGTGTGCTCGGGCCGACCGATCGGGCGAGCCATTCGTTCATCGGCGCGCACTCGGACCAGATCGACACGATGCGTTGCGCCGCTGCCGGTGTGTGCATCCAGCGGGCAACCGGGAAGCTCTTCCCTGCGGTCAAGCCCTTCATGCGCAACAGTTCCACGCGCGGATGATCACGCGGGTAACCGCGCGGCGCCGTCTTGAGTGTGTCCATGGCGCCGATCTCCAAGCGACGTTTCACCAACGCCGCCACGATGTCGACGATCGCATTCCCTCGCTTCTCATCGTCGACGGCCTCACGCCATCGCGTCAGCTGATCAGTTGCCAGGTGGTAATACCCACTGCCGACGAAGAGGCCGTCGGCACTGACCTGCACGTAGAAGATGGCGCCGTCTTCGCCTTCGGCCACCGCACCCGCCGCGGTCTTGTACGGCGACTTGTCTTTCGAGAACCGCACGTCGCGATGCGGGCGGAACACCCGTAGCCGTCCGTACTCGGCCTCGATCACGTCCGACAGCGCATCGAACGGCGCGCGCACTGCGTCGTCGTAGACCGATCGATTCGCCTGCCAGAACGCCTTCGTGTTGTCCATCGTCAGGCGCTCGTAGAAGTCGAACGCCGCCTCCGGCCACCCGCGAAATTTCGCCATTCCGATTCGTCCTCCTCTCGGTACGGTAGGACATCGGCGACTGGTGGCCACGCTGGTACGGTCCTCAGTCATGACTCACATGTACGACCTCACCATGAAGTCGATCACCGGTGAAGACGTCGGCCTTGAGACGTTCCGCAACTCGGTGTGTCTCATCGTCAACGTCGCGAGCTTCTGAGGGCTGACGCCCCAGTACGCAGGTCTGCGTACGCTTCACGAAGAGCATCGCGCTTCCGGCTTCAGCGTCCTTGCGTTCCCGTGCAATCAGTTCGGCAAGCAGGAGCCGGGCACCGATGCGGAGATCCTCGAGTTCGCGACCTCGAACTACGACGCCACCTTTCCGATGTTCAGCAAGATCGAAGTCAACGGCGACGGCGCGTGCGAGTTGTACCAGTGGCTACGCGCCGAACAACCCGGTGACGCCGAGACCAGCGACATCACATGGAACTTCGAGAAGTTCCTCGTGGACCGAGAGGGCAACGTCGTCCAGCGGTTCAGTCCCGCGGTCACTCCCGAGGAGATCACACCGCACGTCGTCGCGCGGCTCTGACCCGAGTTCCGATGTACCGATCGGGCTACTTCCAGCGACGACGAGTCCCGGCGAGTTCTTGCGCGTAGCCCCCAACTGACGCCAGCGAGCAGAGCGCTTGATACAACAGGAGGAACGCGACATACCCGATGCGGTTCTTCCGAACGCCGAGACCGAGCGGAGCGAACACCTTGCGCCGTTGATGGACGCGGAGGCCGCCGTACACGAATGCCGTGAGTGGCAACACCAGCAGCGTCCAGATGCCGACGATGATCGGCACCCCGACGGCAAGGAGGATCAATCCCGGCAAGAAAAGCCCGACGTACGCAAGGTCGAGCAGAGGGATCAGGAGATCGATGCCGGCAATGAGCTTCGTGAACCCGCCCGGCTGGCGCCACGGCGGGACCGCGCGCAGACCCTCGAACATGCCGCGCGCCCATCGAGCTCGTTGGCGCATGAAGTGGCGCACACTCGTCGGCACGTCGGTGAACGCAATTGCAGTCGGTTCGAAGTAGACCAGTCCACCGTTGGCAAGGAGCCGCCAGGTGACCACGATGTCCTCACCGATCGCGTCGGGCCAGCCACCGACCTTGCGGAGTGCTTCCGTGCGGTACAAGGAGAAGGCTCCTTGGGCCACCAGGGTGCTCTGATACAAACCCTGGACCCGCTTCACCACCGTGATGCCGAGGTAGTAGTCCCACTCCTGCATCCGCGTGAGGAGGTTGTCACGCGAGTTGCGCACGAGGACCGAGCCCGCTACCGCGACGGTGGTGGGCGGTGAAGACTCCAGCCGGGACACGAGCCGCCGTATCGCCTCCTTGTGGAGCAACGTGTCGGCGTCGACCGTGATCACGTACGGCGTCGTGATGCCGGCGAGCGCCGTATTCAGCGCATGCGCTTTCCCCGGCTCGGTCTCGTGGACGATCTCCAGCCGGATGCCGAGTTCCGCGGCGACCGCCTCGGCGACGAAGCACGTGGCATCGGTCGAACCGTTGTCGGCGAGCACGATCGTGACCGGACCGTCGTAGTCGGTCCGTGCCGCGCGCCGGATGGTGTCGGCGATTCCCGCCGCTTCGTTGCGCGCTGCGATCACGATCGAAACCCCGGTCGTCGGATGACGACCTTTCAGCACCGGCTGACGGTCGAGCACCGCGGACGTGGCCAGAAACGCCACGAGAAATCCGGGAACGAACGCAAGCAAGCCGATGACCACCCACGCGAAGAGACCGCCGACTTCCGAACTCAGTTGGTCGTGCCAGGGCAGCGACAGATACGCCGAGATTCCGAACCAGACGAATGCCAGGACGAGCGCGATCGCGAGTTTCGCCGCCACCGGTAGGTAGAACCGATGGCCCGATTGGCCCTGGAAGCAGTCGGACGGATCACCTTCGGGCACGGTTCGAGGTCTGCGTGCCGGCGCGGTGAAGGTGACCGGCGTCCCGGGGGACGGCGTGCGGACGACCTCATCGAGACCAACCGCGCGTTCCTCGGCCTCGGAGCCGACGGGGACATCACCGGCGCGGGCCGTCCCGGGTTCCGACGCACGCATACCGATGCCATCGGCTTGACCTGGCTGCGGCTGTACCCCGCAGCGTCACAAAAACCGTGGGGAACCCGTCAGACCGCCGGCATCGCGTCGGCCATGTCCCGGAGTTCCTTCTTCAGCACCTTGTCGAGGGTTCCCAACGGGAACGCGTCCACGACGTACACCGCGCGCGGCACCTTGAAGCTGGCGAGCCGCTCCTGGCACGCAGCGATGACGTTCGCTTCGAGCGTGGCGTCGTCGGGCGGGTCCCCTCCCGTGATCACGAAGGCCACGACCACCTGATCGAGGAACTCGTGGTGTTTGCCGACGACCTGCACCTGGGCGACTCCCGGCACGCTCCCCACGAGTTCTTCCACCTCACGCGCGGACACGTTCTCGCCACCCACCTTCAGGAGGTCCTTGTCTCGCTCGCGATAGAAGACGTTCCCCCCGATGCCGACCTCCACCACGTCACCGGTCTTGAACCAGCCGTCCTCGAAGGCCGCCTCGTTCGCCTCGGGGTTGTCGAAGTACTCGAGGAATAGCTGCACGCCGCGAGCACCACGCAGCCACAACTCCCCGGGCTCACCCGGACCACAGAGTGCACCGGTGTCCTGGTTGACCACCGCGATCTCGTACCCCGGCGCCGCGTGACCCATCGATCGGTCCGGCAGGTTCTGGTTCGGTTTGGAGACGATCGAATGCGTGACCGTCTCGGTCATGCCGAACGCGCCGTAGAGCGAGATGCCGAGCATCGCGTCGAGGCCCGGTGAAACGAATCCGAACACGCCGACGCGGAGCGTGTGTGCGGCAGGACGGTCCGGGTCCATGAGGGCCGGGAACGTGAACGGCAACGCGGAGATGTGCGTGATGCCGTAGCGAGTGACCATGTCCCAGAACCGGCTGGTGGACCATTTGGGCATGAGCACCGCGGTCGCTCCCGCACCGAGCACGGCGAAGAA
>JANLTQ010000547.1:0-1852 GCA_031363005.1 Acidimicrobiia bacterium
AGCCGACTTCGCCGGGACCGAGCGACGGCACCGGCGTCGGGACCGGGAGCCGCGTCCCAACTTCTTCGGCGTCGTGATTCGCACCGGCTTGGAGGTACCGCAGCTTGGCGCCGGTGGTGAGCGTGCCGTTGAAAACTCGCAGCGACGAGATCACGCCGCGGTACGGGTCATAGATCGAGTCGAAGATGAGCGCCTGGAGTTCGGCGTCGGCGTCGCCCACCGGCGGCGGAATGCGTTCGACGATCGCATCGAGCAGTTCCGTGACGCCGACGCCGGATTTCGCCGAGATCCGCAAAATCTCGGCGGCCGGCACGCCGAGCACCCGTTCGATCTCACCGCACACCCGATCCGGATCCGCGGCCGGGAGGTCGATCTTGTTCACCGCCGCCACGATCGCGAGGTCGTGCTCCATGGCGAGATAGCAGTTGGCCAGCGTCTGCGCTTCGATGCCCTGACTCGCATCGACCACAAGGACGACTCCCTCGCACGCTGCCAACGATCGGGATACCTCGTATCCGAAGTCGACGTGGCCGGGAGTGTCGATCAGGTTGATGATGTGACCGGCCCAGTTGATCCGCACGTTCTGGGCCTTGATCGTGATCCCACGCTCGCGCTCGATGTCCATCGAATCCAGGTACTGGGCCCGCATGTCCCGGGCGTCGACGGCTCCCGAGAGTTCGAGGAACCGGTCCGCCAACGTGGACTTTCCGTGGTCGACGTGCGCGACGATGGCAAGATTTCGCAAGCGCGAGAGGTCGGACACCCAGGCATTCTCGCCTGCCCGGTGCTCCGGGCCCCGAACCAACGATCGGGCGGGGGTTCGGTTCGTCGCTCGGACCGAGGTCGAAAACCGATGGACTGCTACTGTTCCCCGGTTCCACGAACGTCTTTTTTTGGGAGAGTTCTCACCACCGTGGCAAATATCGCGAGTCAGAAGAAGCGCAACCGTCAGAACGAGAAGCGCCGCGTGCGCAACGTGGCGGTGCGTTCCGAGCTCAAGACCCGAGTGAAGAAGGCGCGTGCCGCGATCTCGGGCGTCGAGGACGACATGACCGAGGTCGTGACCCGGGCCCAGAAGCGGCTCGACAAGGCCGCGACCCAGGGCGTCCTCCACAAGAACGCGGCAGCTCGCCGGACCTCACGGCTGATGAAGGCCGCGAACCGCGCCCAGCAGGACTAACGCCTCCACACTAGCTCCGCCGCCCGCCGCCACGGCGGGCGGTGCTGCGGTGTAACTGCGCCAATCGCGCCACCGCAATCTCGATCACGGCGTTCTCGGGCATTCCCGTCGCGCCCTTCAGGCCCACGTCCGCCTGGTGGAGCGCGTCGAAGGCCCGCACGAATCCTTCCGAGCCGAGACTGCGAGCGGCTTCCAGGCCCTTCTTGGCCGGGAACGTCGAGCCCTTGTTCTTCCAGACCCGGTGCGCATCGTCGACGGTCTGGACGTCGTCGGAGTCCAGCCGAGCCAACTTCCGGTAACGCCCGGCCAGGATCCCCAGGACCTGGAGTGGGTGCATCGGCTTCGGTGTGGTCGGGCTCGTGACGGTCAGCAGCCGATCGAGAATCTCGAGCGCGCCGGCGACGTCGCCTTCCTCGATGTAGTTGTTGAGCACGTACGGACGCACCGCGCCGGCGTCGTTGAGGTACGGCGTGATGTCGTCGAGCTCGAGCCGATGGCCGGCACCGAACGTGGACTCCCACAGGTCCACCAGTCCGGCCAGCCGCCCGGCGTCGTCGCCGAGGTGTTCCATGACCGTGCGCGCTGCGTCGGCCTTCATCGTGAGTCCGGCACGGTCGAGTTCGCGCTGGAGCACGTCGGCGATCTTCTCGGCGCTGGCGCCCCGGATGTTGG
>JANLTQ010000555.1:0-2580 GCA_031363005.1 Acidimicrobiia bacterium
ATACTGAACAGGGTCGACGACACGGGCCCTGGCGCCTTGGGGGAGTTGGGTCCTAGCCGCCGCCCACGACACGAGGGAATCCGCTGCTTGCGCGGAGGGTAGATTCGCCGCCGCATGATCAGCGACGAGCTCCGCCAACGCCGACTCGATGTCATCGACGAACACTTTCGTTCCGAGATCGACCAGGATTTCGATCGCACGTTGGCCACCTTCAACGGCCATCCGCACTACGAGATCATGCCGACGGGTCAGGTCTACGACGGTGACGACGAAGTCCTTGCGTATCACCGCAATCAACGCACGGCGTTCCCGGACCAACGTCATGAGAACGTGCGTCATCACGTCGCCGATGATGCGGTGATCTCCGAGTTCGACCTGCTCGGCACCAACCTCGGCGCGTTCTACGGCTTGCCTCCAACGGGGAAGTCGTTCCGCGTTCCCGTCGTTGCGGTGTTCTTCTTCGAAGGCGACCGCATCGTCAACGAACGCGTGTACCTCGATAGCGCGAGCATGCTCACCCAGATCGGGCGCGGCGAGATTCTCGCGTTTGCAGGCGGAGAACCACCGGAGTCTTAGACCTCGACGCCGAGACCGCGGGCCAAGGCGACGACCATCTCCTTCGTCGCGCGGCGCGACACTGCGGCCGTCGGGACCGCGGCGGAGCCGTGGAATGTCCCCGGGAACGAGTGCAGCTCGACGGAGACTCCGGCCTCCATGAGACGCAACGCGTAGAGGATGCCTTCGTCACGCAGCGGATCGAACTCCATCGTGGTCACGTACGCCGGAGGCAGACCGCTCAGGTCTTCGGCGATCGACGGAGACGCGTACGGCGATACCTCGCTGCTGGTATCGCCCAAGTACCAGGCCCAGCTCTGCACCGCGTTGGCGCGGTGCCACATCGGCGTGTCGACGAAGGTGCGCATGCTGGTGGTCTCGAGTCGGTGATCCAGTTCGGGGATCCCGAGAAACTGGAAGCACAGCGGCGGACCGTTGCGATCACGCGCCAAGAGTGCGGTCGCCGCGCTCAGGCCACCGCCCGCGCTCTGGCCACCGACGGCGATCCGTGCCGGATCCACACCGAGCCTGTCTGCGTTGTCGTGGAGCCAGACCAAGGCCGAGTAGCAGTCCTCGAGTCCCGCTGGAAACGGGTGCTCGGGCGCCAGCCGGTAGTCGACGACGGCGGTCACCGCGCCGAGCTCCCGTGCGGCACCGGCGGCGAAGCCGTGTTCCATCTCGATGTCGCCGACGACGAACCCGCCGCCGTGGATGTCGAGCAGCGCGGGTCGGCCCTCCGCGGGTGCGGGCGCATCAGGCGTATAGGTCCGAACGAGCACGGGTGGTGAACCGTTGGAACCGTCGATCGTGTGGTCCTCGATCCGGAGCCCGGAGTCGTCGACGTTTGCGTTCATCGGAGCGATGATCGCAGCGAGACCGGCGCGAGCAACGTGGACGTCGGTCATGTCTCCGGCCGGCAACATCTCGACGAACGGGGCCAGCTCAGGATCGAATGCGTAGCTCATGCCGTCACTCTGTCACCTCGCCGAGGGTTACTCCCCGGTGACTCCGTCGATCGCCTCACGGATGAGGTCGGCGTGACCGTTGTGGCGGGCGTATTCCTCGATCATGTGGACCATTATCCAGCGCAAGCTCGGACCGACGCCGAAGTAGGTGTCGATCTTCACTGCCGGCTGATCGAGGCCGTCGCGATCGAGCGCGGTGGCGGTCAAGGTCCTCGATCGTTCGACTGCGGCCTGCCAGAGCGTGCGCAGTTGCTCCGGTGTGTCGTCGGCGGCGGAATGCCAGTCCCAATCTGGATCGGCGTCCCAGTCAACCGCGTCCCACGGGGGTTGCCGATCGTTCCCGAAGAGCGAACGCGAAAACCAACCGTCTTCGACGAGCGCCATGTGCTTGAGGAGTCCACCGAGGGTCATCGACGACGCGGCAACCGTGGTGTTCAAGCCGTCCGAATCCAGACCTGAGCACCGCCAGGCCAGGGTGGCGCGTTGGAAGTCCAGGAACCCGAGGAGGGTGTCGGTTTCACTGCCGGCGGGTGGCGTGTCGGGGCGTCCATGTTCGTCGAGATTGGTCATCGGCGCGACGCTACCGGTGACACCACGCGGTCGCTCGGGGTCATGACCGGGTCGACGCCTACTCAGCGCGGACCTTTTCGAGCCGGGCGTTCAGGGCCTCGACTCCGTAGCCGGCATCGGGCTCGGTAAGGCTGCGGACCGGGAGCCGAGTGCCGTTCACGAGCACGAGTACCGCAGTCTTGGGGCGGGTACTCGCGAGATTTCCCGTGGCGATCGTGGGTTCGAATCGCAGCGCCTCCGCGAGCGGAACGATGCGCGGTGCTTGGGGATAGTTGCGGATCTCGACACCCTGAGGCGTGATTCGAACTGTCGACCGTCGCACGGAGACGAGTGCCGCGATCGCCGCCGCAACGAGGACGACCACGGGAAGAATCACCAGGATCACGACCATGCGATCATCCAGTTCCGGTTTTGGGGGGGGGTGGTGGGGGGGTGGACGCCCCCACGGCGGGCCCAAAAAGGGGGGGGGAGGCGGGGTAAAGTGGGGGTG
>JANLTQ010000579.1:0-1554 GCA_031363005.1 Acidimicrobiia bacterium
GAGGCGCTCGTCGTCGACCCGTTTGTTGCGTTTCCGGCAATCGTGGCGATCGTGACGCGTCGAGGGGCAATGGTCCTCGGAGACACGTGCATCGCCATCGTCAATGATGATGACGGCCGAGCGCTCTACCAGAGCGTGGACCACCCCAACCCCGATCAGGCGGCGATTCTCACCGGCGCTCTCCATCTCACGAACAGTCGGCCGGCACCGGTCGGTGGCATCGCCATGCGTGCCTTCACCGAGCAGCGGGTCATCCGCATCCCGCACCTTCCCCAAGACTGGCTACGGCGCGCAGTCCGCCCGGAGTTGCTCCAACACTTGGGACGCTGTCCCGTCCACAGTGTCTTGGCCGCACCGGTCATTGTCGATGGCGCGTCAGTCGGCGTGGTGATATTCACCCGAGACACACCCGACCGGCCGTACACGGAGCACGATGCCAGCTACGTGCAGCGCCTGGCCGACCGAATGGCGTTGCTATATCAGAGCGCGCAAGATATCGAGGCCGCGTGGGAGCTGCGTGGGGAACTGACCAAGCGGTTGACACGCGTCGTGCGCAGTCATGCGCCCGAAGCCGCGACCTTCGGCGAGGCGATCGGCGACGTGCTGCACGCAACGCCGGGCGCCCGCACCGTACCGGCGGCGATCTTCGATGCCGCGGGTCGCATTGTCGCGTTGAACGACGAAGCGCAGCGGGTGAGCGGATACGACAACGACACACTGATCGGCAAGACCTTCGAAGCCTTCACCCACCCCGACGACGTCGAGCGGGAACGCGCCAACTTCGGCCGCTTGGTTTCGGGCGAACTCGACTACCTCGACATCCTGGTTCGGAGGGTGCTGACTGGTGAACGGGTGTCGGCGTTCGTCAGCCATCGCGCCGCCGTGCGCGAACTGGACGCGACACTCCGGCTCGTCGTCTCCGTGTTCCGTCCGGTGCGCGTGGCCAAGGACTTCGTCGACCCGCTCACGCTGAATCCCGTCAGCGGTCACTGATCCTGGATCCAGTGCTCGGGACGTTCGCGCCTACGCTGCTGCGCTGATGGATGTCACCACTGCCATGCTCGCCGACTTCGCCCAAGTGCGTGAAGGGCTCCTGTTCGTCTCATCGGGTGGGGTCACCCGCTGCTACCGGGAACAACTGCCCGCGCCGTTGGGAGTGCATCTCGCCATCGTGTTGGAGCTCGATCGGCTCGAGGCTGAACGGGCGCATGAAGTGCGAGTCGTCGTCGTCGACGAAGACGGCGGTGAACTGGCCGAGATTTCTGGCGAGATCCAGCTCGGTGAAACGCAGCTCATGATGGGTGAGAACCTGAACCTCCCGATCACCTTCGACCTTCGCAACGTTCCGGTCGAGCGTTTCGGAACCGTCGAAGTCCGCTGTTACGTCGCCGGCGAACACCGATCGACCCTCCCACTCTGGGTGTTACAAACGCCTACTGCCTGATTGCTCGTCCGGTCGCCGACCATGGCGGCCGCGATCTTCGTGGGCTCGCTACCTCGCGGCTCGCTCCGCAGGCTCCGCTCGGTCGCCAGTAAGCCGTCGCAGTTCGGTCA
>JANLTQ010000588.1:0-1974 GCA_031363005.1 Acidimicrobiia bacterium
CAGGTGGAGGCGAGCGATCTCGCCCACGACCTGCGTGAACACCAAGAGCGGATCGTGGACGACCCGGAACGGCTGGAGGCGGTGCGGGCTCGACGCCAGCTCTTCCGCGAGCTGGGACGAAAATACGGTGCCGATCTCCAAGAAGTCATCACGTTTCAGGATGAAGCAAGGACACGGCTCGCGACGTTGCGGGGTCACGACACGCGGGTCGCGGAGCTGGAGCAGGCCCGCACCGCAGCCCAAGAACTGGTCGATGCCGCGGCTGGGGAACTTCGGGCGGTACGGACGAACGCGGCCGGTCCCTTCGCCGCCGCAGTCACGGCGCAGCTTCGCGAGTTGGCGATGTCCGGGGCGTCGATCGGGGTCGAGGTGATCCCGGGCGCGATGGTCGATGACGGCGCGGACGAGGTCACGATGCTGCTCGCCGCCAACCCGGGCGAGCCGCCGGGACCGTTGGCCAAGGTGGCATCCGGCGGCGAGCGCTCCCGGGCTCTGCTTGCGGTCCGGGTGGCCGCGCAGTCATCCGGTGCGGTGCCCCCGGGGCGCGCGTTGGTATTCGACGAAGTGGATGCAGGAGTGGGCGGGGAAGCCGGGGCGGCGGTCGGCCGGGCACTGGCGGCGCTGGCGCAGGAGACCCAGGTACTCTGCGTGACCCACTTGGCCCAGGTCGCGGCATGCGCGCAGACTCAGGTGGTGGTGCGAAAGGGCGACGCCGACGGACGCACGGTCGCCGGCGCCGGCGTCGTGGACGGGGAGGATCGGGTGACCGAGTTGTCGCGGATGTTGGCGGGCGTCGAACAATCCGATCACGCTCGCGGTCACGCCGCCGAACTCCTCGCCCGCGCCGAAGCGGGAGCGTAAGCGTGAGCAGAGCGAGGCGGGCACGCGTTCGCAGCCGGTCAACCAGCGGAGCGTGGCCCGTCCGGCCCGGCCCGCAGGGCCAAGAGGACACACGATGAAGTGGGGGAAGGGTGCGGTATCGGATCCGCTGGTCGCGTCGGTCACCGACGTCGCCCGTGTCGATCCGCGCACCAAAGATCTCACCAAGCGCATGCAGCCCGGCGAGATCGCGGTGATCAATCATGCCGACATCGATCGGGTCGCCGCCGAGGGTCTCATCGCAGCCCAGGTCGGCGCGGTACTCAACGCCGCCGTGTCCATCACCGGTCGGTACCCGAACGGCGGACCGATCCGCCTCGTGGATGCGGGCATTCCGCTCGTCGATGGTCTGGGCGAAGCCATCATGAGTGCGGTCGTCGAGGGGGACGTCCTCACCGTCGAGGACGGTGAGGTGCGCCGAGATGGTGGACTGCTTGCGTCCGGGACGGTGCAGTCCGTGGCCATGGTGACCTCCGCGATGGAGGCGGCGCGCGCCAACATCGGCGACGAGCTCGAGCGCTTCGCCGCCAACACGCTCGAGTACATCTCGCACGAAGCCAAGATCATGTTCGAGCCCCTCGAGCTCCCGGAACTGCGGGCCAAGTTCAAGGGTCGTCACGCGATGGTGGTGGTGCGCGGCCACGACTACCTCAGTGACCTTGCCGCCCTCAAGACCTACCTGCGCGAATACGAACCGGTGCTCATCGGGGTGGACGGCGGCGCGGACGCGCTGCTCGACCACGGCTTCACCCCCGACATCATCATCGGCGATTTCGATTCGCTGACCAACAAGGCCGTGCACTGTGGCGCGCAGCTGCTCCACCATGTCCATCCGGACGGGCGCGCACCCGGACGGGAGAACCTCGAAGCGTTGGGTCTTGCACCCGGCGCCGGGTACGACGAGTTCGTCGCCGAAGGCATGAGTGAAGACGTCGCGATGTTGCTCGCGTACGAGGCCGGCGCCACCCTGATCGTTGCGGTCGGTACGCACTCGACGATGGTGGAGATGTTGGACAAGGGGCGCAAGGGGATGGCCTCGACGTTCCTCACCCGCCTGAGGTTGGGTCCGGTCCTGGTGGACGCCAAGGGCGTCAA
>JANLTQ010000590.1:0-2078 GCA_031363005.1 Acidimicrobiia bacterium
ATCGTCGAAACCATCGGCCCGTTGGCCAACTCCGCACCGCGTCCCGACGCCGAACCTCGAGCCCGCCGCCGCACGCGTCAACACTGAGGCTCCAATGACCACGACGGGGATCCTCACGCTCTCCTGCCCCGATCGACCCGGGCTCGTGCACGCAGTCAGCGGCCACCTCGTAAAGGTGAACGCCAACATCGTGGAGAGTCACCAGTTCGAGGACCGCCGCCACGAACAGTTCTTCATGCGCATCCGCTTCGACCTCTTGGATGCGGGCGTCTCCATCCCCGAGGTGCGGGACGGCTTCGAGCCGGTCGCCGCCGAACACGCAATGGCGTGGAGCGTCGTCGACGCGGTGACGCCGACCCGCACCCTCATCCTCGTCTCGAAACTCGGGCATTGCCTCAACGACTTGTTGTTCCGGGCGCGTACCGGCTCACTCAACATCGACGTCCCGGCCGTCATCTCGAACCACGACGATCTTCGCCCTCTCGTCGAGGCGGCCGGCGTTGCGTTTCATCACGTACCGGTCACGGGAGCCACCAAGCGCGAGGCTGAGCGCACGATGCTGGACTTCGTGCGCGATCTCGACGTCGATCTCGTGGTGCTCGCCCGGTACATGCAAGTGCTGTCCGACGACGCGTGTGCGCAACTCGCCGGGCGCGCGATCAACATCCACCACTCGTTCCTGCCGTCCTTCGTCGGTGCCCGTCCGTACGAGCAGGCGCACGAGCGCGGCGTGAAGCTCATCGGCGCCACCGCGCACTACGTGACGGCCGAGCTGGACGAGGGTCCGATCATCGAGCAGGACGTTGCCCGGGTCGATCACTCGATGGACGCTGCTGCGCTCGCCGCCGCCGGCCACGACGTCGAAGCCCAAGTCCTCGCACGCGCGGTCAAGTGGCACTCCGAACATCGAGTGCTCCTGAACGGCAACCGCACCGTTGTCGTGCGCTAGCCGCGACGCCGACGGTTCAGCTGAGGCGGTCGGGTCGAACCCGAGGACCGGTCATCGGGATCGGAACCTCGCGTGCGAGCTCGGACGAACGCTGCAGGACCTTGTCGAGCAGTTCCACCAGCTGGCTGCGTTCTCTCTCCGTCAGCGTGGACATCATTGATTTTTCCACGGCGCGGATGCCGGGCAAGACCTGGTCGGTCACCGCCCGACCCTCCGGCGTGATCTCGACGAACACGCTGCGCCGATCGCCCGGGTTCGCCACCCGTTGCACCCAACCGCGCCGTTCCAGCGCGTCGATCGTCGCCGTCATCGTGGCCGAGGCCACGAGCACACGATCGGCAATCTCGGATGGCGTGAGCGATTCTCCTGCACCGTCGAGCACCGCGAGTGCAGTGAAGATCGGCTGTTTGACGTCGATCGAAGCAGTGATGCAGCGATCAAGTTCTGCGAGCACCGCTTGACCCGCACGCACCAGGCTTGCGTACGCCTCGGTGCTTCGCGCGTCTCCTTCGGGGTACTCGTCCGCGAAGTCGGCGTCGACGCGAACCGCAGCGCGCATGCGGACGGCGGGACGGATGACGCCATCCCGCCGAACTCGCCCGCGAGAGTCCTCAGGCGCTGGCAAAGATCTCGATCCGCGGTGCACCGGCCACGCCGGAACGCTCCATGGCGGCCTTGAGCGCCGGGTCGGCTGCGAACGCCTCGGCCTGCTCGACCGTTGGAAAGTCGTGAATCGCGACCACGTCATTGCCGTCGGAGGGGAGTCGGAGCACCCGTTCGTACGTGCAGCCGTGCTGGTCGCGGAGTGTGCCGACCTCGTCGTACACGACCTTCCAGGCGTCGAAGTCCTTCACCGGGTGTCGGACCATCAAGGTTGCAGACATGGGAATCCCCCTGGAAACACGGCCTCCGAGACCATCTCGGTGCAGTGAATTCAGGATAGATAGATCTCGTCTTCGAGTCAAGTATTTTATCTCGGAGATAAATTAGTACGGTGCCGCTACGCCGCCGGTCTCGACGTAGACGGTCTTGCGCTGGGTGTAGTGCTCGACGGCGGCGAGTGAGTTCTCACGGCCGATCCCGGACTGCTTCACGCCGCCGAACGGCACCTCGATCGGGGTGATGTTGT
>JANLTQ010000597.1:0-2508 GCA_031363005.1 Acidimicrobiia bacterium
CGGAGAAGTCCGGCTTGCAAGTCAACGACGTGATTGTCGCTATCGGCGGAAACCGGGTCACGGGACCGGAGGACGTCGGTGCACAAATCCGACGTTTCGCACCCGGAAATGACGTCGAGGTGACGGTCGAACGCGGTGGAAAGAGCGAGAGTGTCACGGTCACCCTCGGAACTCGCCCGGACTCGCTCGGCTAATCTCCACCGGCTCCGATCGGACCGCGCTTCTGCGGTCCGATCACGCCGGTCTCACACGTTTCGCCGAGTACGAAGGAATCCATGTCCCAGGAAGCCGAAGCTCTCGAGGATGTTCCACCACAGGGTCACGTTCGGGTGATCTACCTGGGCCCCGTGTCCCCTCATTGGGAAGTACACGGCGTGTTTGGTGACCGGATCGCCGTCGACGAGTTCCGTCAGCGGGCGATGGCGCGCTTGCAGCTCCTCCCGCCGCATGACCCGCAGTTCCGCCGCAACCGCGAGCGCGTCGCGCGCGACGCCGAACGCGAGCATCTGATCCTCGAATGGGATCTGGGCTACGACGAATCCGAGTAGCTGCAGGGCGTTGCTTGGTTAGACCTGGTCGTGGTCCTGGCCGGGGTGGGTGCCCGTGACCATGAAGCGGACGCGTTCGGCGATCGTGACGGCGTGGTCCGCAATCCGCTCGTAGTGGCGAGCGAGAAGCGCGATCTGCATCGCCTTCACGATCGTGCCCTCATCGGCGTTCGCCCCGAGGGTGAGCGAATGGCGGAACAAGCTCTTACTCAGTTCGTCCATCGCATCGTCCATGTCGGCGAGCGCAGCGGCCCAGCTGGGATCACGGTCCGCGAAGGCGTCGATGGCGAGGCGGGTCTGATTCGCGGCCTGGACGCCCATCCGGTCCACGATCCCTCGGGTCTTGGGGTCGAGCTCGTGAGGGTAGATCCGCCGGGTCGTCTTGGCGACGTTGACCATGAGGTCGGCGTCGCGTTCGAGTTCGTGGTTGATGCGCAACATCGTGATGACGGTACGGAGATCGGCGGCGACCGGTGATTGGGTCGCGAGGATCAGGATGATGTGATCCTCGATCTGGTGGTACAGGTCGTCGATGACGTCGTCGGAGGCGACGACTCGCTCGGCCATCGTGAGGTCACCGTCGAGGAACGCCTGGGTCCCTGCGGTGATGGCTTCGGTCGTGAGCGCGCCGAGCCGGATGAGATCGGCGCGCACCTCGTCCAGTTCGTCTTGCAGCGTCTTGCGGGCCTCGGGCCCCGAGTCGGTCACATCATCTCCGTTCATGGCCGTCCATCATGACGGCTCGCTCGTGCACGTGACCGTACCTGCAGTCGGAACCCGCCGCAGTTTGCCGGTTGTTCACCTGAGCGCCATCGAGTGGATCATTCGAACGCGCAGGTCGAGGCCGATCCACCCGATGGCCATCATCAGTTCACCTCGATGTCACCTAGGGGCCAGTGGGGCGCCAGATCGGATTCGTACCGTGAGCGGCAATGCAAACGAGATCCCACAAAAAGGAGCAATCAATGCAACGTTCACGCGCGCGGATGCTGGTCCCGCTCGTGCTCACGTTCGGCCTTCTCGCCGCAGCGTGTGGCTCAAGCTCGAGTTCGACACCCAAGGGAGATGCAGGTGGAACAACGTCGCCCACGACGGCGGCTGCGCCGAAGCTCGCGGCCGCGACGCTCAACGGCTCCGGCTCAACGTTCCAACTGGCCTTCGACGAGGCGGTGATCTCCGAGTTCCAAACTGCGCAGCCGGCCGTGAAGGTCGTCTACGGCGGCGGTGGCTCCGGCAAGGGTCAGACCGACCTGCAGGGTGGATTGGTCCAGTGGGCCGGTTCGGACAGCACGGTCAAGCCTGAAGACGTCGCGAAATACAAGGGACCGTTCCTCTACTTCCCGACCGTGGCGGCGCCGATCACCGTCTCGTACAACCTCTCCGGCGTGAAGCTGAAGCTGTCGCCCGAGACCCTGGCAAAGATCTTCGGCGGCCAGATCACGAAGTGGGATGACGCCGCAATCAAGACCGAAAACAGTGGCGCGACCTTGCCGTCGACCGCCATCACCGTTGTCCACCGCTCTGACGGCTCCGGTACGACGGCGAACTTCACCAAGTACCTCGTCGCAGCGGCGGGTCCGGCCTGGACCCTCGGCACGGACAAGGTCGTGGCGTGGCCAACCGGTCAGCAGGCTGGTGAAGGCAACGGCGGTGTGGCCCAGATCGTGAAGTCGACCACCGGTTCCATCGGGTACGTCGACTACTCGGACGCCAAGGCGGCCGGGCTGGTGTTTGCGTCGCTGAAGAACGCGTCGGGAAGCTTTGTCGAGCCGTCGCTCGAGTCGGCCACCGCAGCGTTGGAGGCCGCCACTCTCGCGGCGGACCTCACGTACAACCCGCTGAACGCGACGGGGGCCAAGGCCTACCCGATCACCTCGCCGACCTACATCATCGTGTACTCCACGCAGGCGGATCCGGCGGTGAAGGCGGCCCTCAAGGGCTTCCTCGAGTTCATCTACAC
>JANLTQ010000627.1:0-7814 GCA_031363005.1 Acidimicrobiia bacterium
CGCGGCGTTGCGCGGCGACCGCGAGACGGCCTTCGATGCGTTCGCCCCCGACTTCACGCGGATCGAGCACCGGGCGGTTGCGATGAGCCTCGAAGGGACGATGGGTCGGGAGATCTACGTCGACGGCATGCTCGCCGGCCCGGATGCGGGCCTGACGCGCTTCGATACCACCACGGTCGAGATCGCCGGGGACGACCATGCGCTGACCCACATCGTGTGGCACAACGAAGACGGCTTCGGCCAGGAGTGGCTGGTGGTGAGCGAGGTCGACGGAGCCGGCCGCCTCCGACGGGTCGCAAACTTCGATCCCGACGATCGCGCCGCGGCCTCTGCGCTCCTCCACCTCTGGGCCGTCGAGCGCGGCGAATCCCCATGACCGCGATCGTCCCCAAACGAAGTGAGGCCACCGCGCTGTCCGCCAAGCGGGCAGTCGCCCCGAACCACTCGGAGGAAACATGATCGACCCACTCGCCATCGTCGAACAGTTCGGAGCAGCGTGGGGTGACCACGATCTCGATGCCTGCCTCGCGATGGTCACCGACGACTGCGTTTTCGATGCCACCGGTCCGCCACCCGACGGCACGCGCTGCGAAGGGAAGGAAGCAATCCGCGTCGCGTGGCAGCCGATCTTCGACGACCGCGCCAGCAACTTCGAGGCCGAGGAGACGTTCGCCGCCGGCGATCGGGTGGTGCAGCGCTGGCGCTACTCATGGGCCGACGGCCACATCCGAGGTGTCGACGTATTCCGAGTGCGCGATGGTCTCGTCGCGGAGAAGTTCTCGTACGTGAAGGGTTGACCCACCAACATCCCAGGGCCCTTCACCTATCGTTGTGACGCAGAAACGAGGAAGCCCATGACCAGCCTGGCCGATCGTCCCAATACTGCGGTACTCGTTATCGACGTGCAGAACGATGTCGTCGCCAACGCGTATCAACGCGACGAAGTGATCGCCAACATCGGGACCGTCGTCGAGAGGGCTCGCACCGAGAACGTGCCGGTCATTTGGGTGCAGCACGCCGACGACGAGATGAGCGAAGGAACCGACGGCTGGCAGTACGTTCCCGAATTGTCTCGTCGCGAATCCGAACCGTTGGTCCACAAGCGCTACGGCGACTCATTTGAAGCCACCGACCTCGAAGCCGAACTCGCACCACGCGGCATCGGTCGTTTGGTCATCGTCGGCGCGCAGACCGACGCCTGCATCCGTTCGACGCTGCACGGTGCGATCACCCGCGGCTACGACACCGTCCTCGTCAGCGATGCCCACACCACCGACGACTACTCGCAGTACGGGCTTCCAACCGCCGAGAAGGTCATTGCGCACACGAACACCTACTGGTCGTACCAGACCGCGCCGCAGCGCGATGCGAGCGTCGTGTCAACGGCTGAACTCACAACGTTGTCCGCTGCGCCACCCGATCAGTAACGCGCCAGCGAGCTGGTGATTGGTTCAACCAACCTGCGGTTGCAACGATCCCATCGCTTGGGAAAGCGCGGCGTTCCGACGAGCCTCGACCTCGGGGCTCCGAGCGACGACGCTTCGCTCGGCCCAGCCGGCAGGACGGTTCAGGCGTAGATGACGCGTGTGACCCATTCGGCGACGAGGGCGGGCTTGTCCTCACCGTCGATCTCCACCGTGAAGCTGCGGGCGGTCTCGATCGCGCTGCCCTTCAACTCGGCGCTCACCGTCACCGCGCGCGCACGAATGCGGGACCCGACTTTGACCGGACTGACGAACCGCACCCGGTTGAAGCCGTAGTTGATGCCCATAAGCAGACCTTCGTATCGAGCCGGATCCTCAGGAGCACTGCTCGCACCCTTCGCCAGGTGCGTCAGCATCGAGAGCGTGAGAAACCCGTGCGCGATCGTGGTCCCGAACGGCGTCGCCTTCGCAGCCTCCGGGTCGACGTGAATGAACTGGTGATCGTGGGTCACGTCGGCGAATTGGTCGATCTGGTTCTGGGTGACCTCGAACCACTCTCCCGTGCCTTCGTCGTTTCCGACGTCGGCGAGAAACCGTGGATACGCACGCTCGGCTGCTTCACTCATGCCCGGACCTTACGTGTTGAGCGAGTCGACGCGCTACGTCGTCCGCTCAACCATGCCCGATCGACTACTGCTTGCCGACCGAGCGAGCCCGGGTGTCGAAGTCGAGTGCCAGCGTGGCGCGGTCGCCTCGGAGCGAATACTTCGTCGAGAGCCGTTCAACGGTTCCCCACCGCGACTCGTGCCGCGGGAACTCGTCGAGTGCTCGAGCGCGACCGCCCACAGTGAAGGGAGCTGTCGACCCGAACGTGACCTTGCCCGACGTCGGCGACTTCCATCCCACGGTGAAGCCGGCATCGTCGCGCACCACCGACGGCGTCGACGCGGTGATCCCTCGCATGAACGCGGCGAAGGACTTGGCGACGGCCGGGTCGCCGACTTCGACAATCCACACGTTGTCGGCACCACCGCGCGCGACGAGGTCGAACGGTTGCGTTTGACCGTCGGTGGGATTCTTGGCCGGGTCGTACTGGCGCCAGGTCGGCTCCCGCCATGACCAGAGGGCGATGTAGCCATCACCCTTGCGCGCAAACGTCCAGTGCCCGTCACGCACCACTTGGTCGAAGCGATCCTGGGGCACGTACGCATGCGTGTAGTCCTGGTATCCGAACACCGACCACAGCAGCGAGTCGGTCGAGGCATCCCACGCGGGCTGGTAGATATGAATCCCCGTGCGCTCATGCTGGGCAGAGCGAGGTATCGATGCCTCACCCGTGAAGTACCCGGGCTTGCCATCGCCTTCCCACGTGGGTCGTTCCGGCAGATCAGTACGCGGATGAGAGGTGAACACCACCGCGCCCGGATCAACCGCCGCCTGCCACGTGTGGATCTGGTCTCGCATCTGTCCGAAACGATGATCGACAACGGTCGCGAGTGACACGGCGTCGCTCCGCCACCCGTAGGTGTTGGCCTCGCGCAGATGCCCGTAGTTCACGATCGCGTGATTGGCACGCTCCCACTTCCGAATCCGCTCCGGATCGCCACCGTTCAACGCAACGAGTTGCGCGACCGGCGCCATCAACGTCGACTCGAAAATGCGGAACTGCTTCGCCGCCTTGAGACCGGCCTCCGTGATCTGCCACGTTCCGAGCATTCCTTGGGACCACCAGAACGCGAGATCCTTCTGATCGTCGAACGAATAGCCGAACGGCGCTTTGGGATTGGTGGTGACCGGGGCCGTACCGTCGACGAAGATCCCGTGCCGTTCGCGCACGACGCCAGGGTTCGCGTCGCCCGCCATCTCCACCAGGACTTGAGGGGGCCGGTAGCGCTTCGACGCCGCGACGTACGTCGCACCCGAGTCCGGCCCGTCGCCGTAACCGAGGTCGGTGTCGTCGAAGAACAGCTTGAACGTGTTGAAGGTGGGCTCGCGCAGGATGAGCTTGTCCTTCGCGTAGGTCCGGCCACGCGGCGCGGTGTACGTGCCGGCGTGACAGTGGCCGGCCATGTCGAGCACACAGAGGTCGAGCGCCATCCCGGCCGCGACCACGAGCTCGGGATCAGTGGCCATGTCCGCCAACGTGAGCAGCGGCGCCATGCTCTTGAGCATGTACACGTTGCTGTGCCACTCGAAGAAGCCGAACCGCGCGCGCTCATGCACCCAGTCGAGAATCGGTTGCTTCGACCGCCGCGCGTGTTCTGCGCCAGTAAGACCTGTCACCGTGAACGTGCGATCGGGATAGCGCATGCCCGCGAGGTACTCGTTCACGAGTCCGATGGCAATGTGGTTCTCGGACCAGAACCACAGATCGTCGACCCGACCGTCGGGAAGTGGGTCGTCGTAGCGATACCGGTTCTCGACCATGCGTTGCTCGATGGCGTCGGCCACTTTGGGGTCGATCGTCGTCATCGGTGATGAACCGTCAGCCAAATGCAAGACCCACAAGAGGTACATCAATCGAAAGTCGCGAGTGTCCTGCCACTCGTCGATGCGTTGCCACACGGGCTGCAGGGATTCGACCGTCACGGCCGATGGATTCCACACGAACTTCGGGTCGCGGTGGGCGGCAACCAAATGCGCACCGATCGAGGTTGCGTCGCTCGGGTCGAACTGTGCGGTCGCCACCTTCAGGTAGTCCGACACCCGCGCCTGGTAGACGGCTTCGTCGATCAAGCCGGCGCTGCCGGGCGCTGCCAGCGCGTTCGCCGCGGTCGGCGACGGCGCTCGACCCAAGGTCGTGGCCGACGTCCCCGCGCGCGTACCGCTGCTGCTGGAACACGCAGCCAACGCGGCCGCACCGGCCACACCGAGCGATCCAACCAAGAACTGTCGTCGGTCCAGCGCCACCGTCGGTCGCTCCTTCTGCTGCGACCTACACCGTGCGGCCGAGGAACGCGGCGAGCTGATCGGCGTTGCTCGCACCGGCGGGTGCGGTCTGCTCCGGACCGAAGACGGCGCCATCCTCAGAACGGAAGGCCGGCTGGATGGACTGCTTCGCGCCGACGAGCAGCTGCGCCGCAAGATCCGGGGCGAGGTCGGTGTTTTGTCCCGTGGCCTTGGCCAGATCCCATCCGTGGGTGAACGTGTCGGTCGCGGCGAGGCCGACGAACGCGGCGCCGGGCATCGACCCGAACGGCAGCGTGAGCATCTTCTCCATCACGCCGTCGGCCTGGAATGCGGCCACGCACCGCTGCGTACCGGCGTCGAACGCGGCGAGGTAGTCACCACTCGCCGCGCCGGAGCCGTCGCTCGAAGGCGCCGTTCCGGACGCGCCGGAGGCGAAGAAGTCCTGGGCGCCGACGATGTGGTCGATGAGGTCACTCACTGACCATTGCGCGCACGGCGTCGGCTGGCTCAGTTGTTCCGGGGTGACACCGGCGAGGACTTGGCGGGTCGCGGCGATGGCGTGCTCGAGCGGGGCAGTCGACATGATTCTCTCCTCGAAGTGGGGTGCAGGCAACGTAGCCCCGAACCTGTCGGCCGTGCCGTGAAACCCTTGCGCGCCTTCGTCAGCAGGAAAAGCCGTCGTTGCGGACGGTGGTTCCTCGCAACCGCCGCAACCGGTCGTAGCTGAAAGCGGTCGTGCCCCAACAGGCCCGGAGAATGCCGGGACCAATCGTCGCGGTGCCGGCGGTGTTGATCCGGCTGAAGTGCAGGTGGGGTCCGGTGCTGATCCCCGAGTTCCCGCTCCAGCCGATGAGTTCTCCGGTCGTCACTCGCCACGACGGCCGTGCGGTGATCCCGGCCCGAATCGCGCTCAGGTGGACATACATCGTGAAGGTGCCGTCATCGTGATGGATGCGAATGCGGGTTCCGCTCAGGCCGTGATCGATGCACCATTGGATTCCCTGCTGGTACGTGCCCCCGACCGGAATGTGGTCCGACGGATTGCAGTTGCGCGGGTCGTTGGAGGTGAAATCGACGTTGCCGTTCCCGGCGGCGTAGATCGGTGTGCCCACCGGCATGACGAAATCGATTGCGGGCGTCGCGTGGGTCGGCCCGGTGAGGGCACCCCACGTGGCACTCACGCGGAAGCTGCCGCGAATTGGGACCACGCCGTACCCGAGTCATGCACGGACCCTTTCGCATCGAGAACGGTGCGGAGAACTCCGCGGTCGTTCAACGATTCGATGTTCGGCGGCCACCAGTGCTGCCTGAATAGGCCGAACGTTCCGAAACTGCCCAACCCGTACTTTCGCCCGCATGTTGCTCGCCGAGCAGCACCCCGTAGCCTGAGCCACTGTGATCCTGATCGACGCGCACGGCCTTCGCGCGACCCGGCCGGATCGGCCCCTCTTCGTCGATCTCTCCTTGACCCTCAGCGACGGCGACCGCATGGGCGTGGTCGGGCTCAACGGCTGCGGCAAGAGCACGTTGCTGGCAATGTTGAGCGGCGAACGAGAACCCGAAGCGGGAGTCGTGCGCCGTGGGCGGGGCGCTCGGGTCGGTTCGTTACCCCAACTCCCCGTACTCCCCCGTGGCACCGTGCGCTCGGTGGTGTGCGACGGTCTCGACGGCCAGGAATGGCAGGGGTTGGCCATGCTGGACCGGTTGGGGATGGCCGGAGTGCTCGACACGCCGACCGACGAGCTGTCCGGCGGCCAGAAGAAGCGGGTGGCGCTCGCCGCGCTTCTGGCGCGCGAGTGGGACGCGCTGATTCTCGACGAACCGACCAACCACCTCGATCTCGACGCGATCGCCTACCTCGAGGAGTGGTTGGCCGCGTTCAGTGGCGGTCTGCTCCTCGTGACTCACGACCGCCACGTACTCGATCGCGTCACCAACAAGATCCTGGAGATCGACCGCGGTGCGGGCTACATCCACGTCCCGCAGTCGCGCACCGCAGGTTCCGGGTACGCGGCGTACTTGGCCGCCCGCACCGAACGCGAGACGCAGGCCGCGGCGACGGAACAGACGCGCCAGAACCTCGCCCGTCGCGAACTGGCCTGGCTGCGCCGCGGCGCCAAGGCGCGCTCCACCAAACCGAAGGCCCGGGTCGACGCGGCCAAGGCACTCATCGCGCGCGGACCTCAGGCGCAGGCGCGCGAGGGAGACATCGGCCTCTCGATGGGGAGCGCCCGGTTGGGCTCACGCGGCGTCGAGCTCGAAAGCGTCAGCTTCTCGTGGCCGGCGCCCAAAGACACCGCTGACCAGGCCTCGCAGCACGTGTTGGAGCGCGTCACCCACAGCTTCGAACCGGGTGATCGGGTCGGCATCGTCGGTGCGAACGGCGTGGGCAAGAGCACGTTGCTCGACCTGATCGCCGGACGGCTCCAACCCTCGCACGGCGCGGTGCGAGTGGGGACCACGGTGAAGATCGGCTACTACGACCAACTCGGTCGCAACCTGGACCTCACGCAACGCGTCCGTGATGCCGTCGCCGGTGAGAAGGGCGCACCGTCGATCGCCGACGGCAAGCTGATGCGCCAGTTCTGGTTCGACGACGACACCCAGATGGCGCCGATCGGCACGTTGTCCGGTGGCGAACGGCGGCGACTTCAGTTGTTGCTCACCTTGATCGAGCAACCAAATGTGCTCCTGCTCGACGAGCCCACCAACGATTTGGACCTCGACACGCTGCGCGCGCTCGAGGAGTTCCTCGACGACTGGCCGGGAATCGTGGTGGTGGTCAGCCACGACCGGGTCTTCCTCGACCGCACCGTCACGGAGGTCCTCGCCATCGACGGTCACGGACGTGCCGCGGAGATCCCCGGCGGCGTGGCCGGGTGGCTCGCCGAACGCGCGCGTCGGCCGTCGTCCGGCGCGTCGTCCGGCGCCTCGGCATTGGTCACTCCGGGCCACGCCGCGCCTACCCCCGCGCCGCGTCCGCTATCGAAGAAGAGCTCCAGCACGTTGCGGCGCCAACTCGACGCGGCTGATCGCGAACTCGCCGCCGCCATCGCCGCTCGGGACCAACTGCAAGCGCAGCTCAGCGAGCCGGCCACCGATCACGAAGCGTTGCTGCGACTCAGCTCCGAGCTGGGTGAACGACAGCTCCTCGTTGACACCACCGAAGAGCGATGGCTCGCGCTCGCCGACCAAGCCGAGTCCATCGGCATGGAGATGTGAACGCAACGTCGCTGACGGTCGGTGATCACCGCTTTCCGAAAACCGTTCGGTACGCTCCGATGATGCGCCGCATTCTTCGGGTCTTGGTCCCGCTCGCCCTGACTACCGTGATCCTCGGCGGCTGCGGCAGCTCGTCGAGCGGCCTCGATCTCGGCGACCGGCCGTTCGTGAACGAGCAGGGCAAGCGCGCCGTCACCGTGGAGGTCGTCGACAACAACTTCGAGCCGGCCTTCCTGAAGATCAGTACCGGCACCACCG
>JANLTQ010000646.1:0-2155 GCA_031363005.1 Acidimicrobiia bacterium
TTTTTGGGTGTCCGCCTCCAGCTGTGCGGGGGCGCTGCCCCCCGTGGGCTCCCCCGGTTGCTGTTGGCGGTCCCCCGGGGGCCCCACCCCCCCCACGACTACGCGGACCAGGTGGCCGCGCGGTTGCGCACCGAACGTCTCCGCGTCGAGGTCCTCGACGCGCACAACGACACCCTCGGCAACCGCGTGCGGCGAGCCAAGACCGAGAAGGTCCCGTGGGTGTTGGTGGTGGGTGACGACGACGCTGCGAGTGCCACCGTCGGGGTCAACGCGCGCGGCGCCGACGCTCCCGAGCGCGGCGTCGCGCTCGAGGAGTTCGTGACCCGCATCGTCGACGAGGTGCGCGAGCGCCGCTCGTGAGTGGGGCGTGAGTTTGGAACGGCTCTGGGCCGGGTGGCGCTCGAGCTATATCGAAGGCATCGAACCCGCCGCGACCGTCGCGGGCGCAGCGGACTCGTGCCTCTTCGGTCGGTTGCTCGCGATGGACGACGCCGACGCCCTCATCCTGGAGCGCACACCGTCGTGGTTCGCAGTGATGAACGCGTACCCCTACACGTCCGGTCACGTCATGGTCGCGCCGGTTCGGCATGTCGCGTCGATCACCGACCTCGACCCGACCGAGGCGGCTGCGCTCATGCACGGGGTCCAGCGCGCCACCGGGGTGATCGAGTCCGTGTACCGGCCCGAGGGCATCAACGTCGGAGCCAACATCGGCCGGGCCGCCGGTGCCGGTGTCCCCGGACACGTCCACGTCCACGTGCTCCCACGCTGGAACGGCGACACGAACTTCATGACCGCCGTCGCCGAAGCCCGCGTTCTGCCCGAGAGCCTCCGCCCCTCCTACGACAAGCTCCACGCCGCCTGGCCCTGACCCCTAACCCGCTTTGCGCGCGCAAAGCGCGCCGTTCTCGGCGCGTTTCGCGCGTGAGAACGGCTTCGGTCTAGGTTCATCGGCTGTGAACGAGCCAGCAAGAGCGGAGCGAGACCATCTCCCCGAAGATCTCGACGTCACCAACTTCGTCGGGCCGACGGTCTTTCCCGACAACTCGAAGCGGCGGATCACCGGCACCATCGACTTCGTGATCGCCGCAGGGTGCTTGGCGCAGTACGCCCAGAGCGGCAACCGCGGTCTGCTGGCCGTCGGGGTCCTGCTGCTCTTCATCGGCGCGTATCACTTTGCCGCGGGTTGGAAGGTCGGGATCAACGAGACCGAGGCCCTCGCGGTCGCGAGCCGGACCGTCGGATTCCCGGTCGGCCACGCCTCGGCGCAACTCGCCTGGTACGGAGCTCGCAGCCGGCCGGCCTGGCGGATCCTGCTGTACAGCGCCGACGAGCCGCCGAGTCTGCGCGGGCTGGTCGAGTGCGACGCCGTCGACGGGCGGGTGATGGGCGAGTACACCGAGCGCAACCCCGAGGACTGGTCCGAGTTCGGGCTCGCAACGACCGAACCGGCGTAGGCCGTCCGACCTGGAGCGAACCACCGCCGCCGAGCCGGTAGCGTGCGCCGCTCATGAGCGCCGCCCGATTCGGTCCCTGGCGCACTGAGGCGGCGCGATTCCTCGAACTCGTCGGCGTTTTCGGCTTGGCGATTGCGCAACCGACGTTCGATCTGCTCGGTAAGAACGCGAGCCTCTTCGTGGCGTGGAACGCGACGACGCCGCGCGCCCTCTTCCTGGTTGCAGTCGTCATCCTGCTGCCGCCACTCGCGGCATACGTGGTCGAAATAGTCCTCGGGCTTGTCGGCGCGCGCGTCCGTCCCATCACGCACGGACTGATGCTCGCTCTCGGCGTCGGGGTCATCGTCGCCGAAGCAGCCAAACACGCTTCGACGCTCAGCGCGGGGGTGCTGATCACAACCGGTGTCATCGCCGCCGCGGTGGCGTTGGTGGTCACGCTTCGGTTCGTCGCGGTCCGGACCTGGTTGCGGTACCTCTCGATCGCGCCGATGGGGTTCGCCGCCGTGCTGCTCTTCGCCTCGCCCGCGTCGACGGTGGTCTTCGATTCCGAGCCTGCGCCTGCCGACGTTGCCGTCGGTACCCCTCACCGGGTCGTCATGATCGTGTTGGACGAGCTCCCGTTGACGTCGCTCCTCGACGGTCACGGTGCCATCGACGCCCAACTGTTTCCGAACTTCGCCGCGCTCGCGCGGTCCGGT
>JANLTQ010000686.1:0-11342 GCA_031363005.1 Acidimicrobiia bacterium
GTCGCACTCCCCGCCGTCGCGTATGCACACGTCGAGATCACCACGGACTCGGCTCCGGGATCCGATGGCCTCGTGGTCACAAAGGTGTTCTCCGAGAACGAATGCAAGAATGAACTGAAGACGGTGCAACTCCTCTTTCCGGAAACACCGGAACTCACGGTCGCAACTCCCGCCGCGGTCACCGGTTGGACGAACGCAGTCACGATGAAACCGGGTACTCAGTCCATTGCGAGCATCACCTGGACCAACGACGGCACTGCCACGGGAGACGGGAACTTCCCACTCTCGATCGGGCCGGTGCCGTCCGGCTCGTCGTCGCTCGCGTTCAAGGCGGTCGACACCTGCGACGACGGTGAAGTCTTCCGATGGGTCCAGGACGGCGAGAGTTCTGAGTTCCCGGCGCCCGTGCTCACGATCGCCGGCGCGGAACCTCAGACGCCCGAGACCAGCACGGAGACCAAGGTGCCAGTCACGACCACTGCGAAGAAGAAGTCCGACGACAGCTCGACCGGTGTTGTCATCGGCATCGTTGCCGCATCACTCGTGCTGATCGGTGCCGGCGTCGTGATGTTCCGCCGCAGCAAGAAGTAGTCACCATCACCCCGATGGATGCCGATGGCGCCGCCCGATTTCGATCGTTGGTCGCGGATCCCGAATCCGACCCGCCGCTCGACGAGGGTGCGCTGGTGATCGCGATGACGGCCAACGGGTCTGACGTCGAGGCCGGACTGGCGCGCCTCGACGAACTCGCCGGGAACGCGCTCGAGTTCCCGGACGCGCGCACGCCCGTTGGGTTGGCGCGCGTCCTCTTCGTCGAGTGGGGGTTCGCCGGGAACACCGGCGACTACGGCGATCCGCGCAACTCGTTCCTCCCCGACGTCATGGACCGCCGGCTCGGGTTGCCGATCACCTTGAGCGTGTTGATGATCGAGGTCGGCCGCCGGATCGGAGTGGAACTCCACGGCGTGGGGATGCCGGGCCACTTCATCGTCGGCGTTGGTGACCCGAGCCCGGAGGGTGAGGTGGCGACAGAGTTCATCGACCCGTTCCACGCGGGGGTCGAGTTGGATCGGGACGCGTGTCGGGCGCGGTTCCAAGCCCAGTACGGCACCCAGGCGAGGTTCTCGCCAGCGATGCTCGCGCCGACGCCGGCGCGCATGATCCTGTTGCGCATGGTGACCAACTTGCAGCACACCTACGCCACTCGGCGCTCGCCGGAGGCGCGATGGGCCGCACAGCTCCGCCTCGCGTTCCCGGAACTGCCGATCGAGGAACGCCAGCGCACGGCCGAGGTGCTGGCGTCGGTGGGGGCCACCCAGGACGCGGCGGAAGTCCTCGACGCGTTGGCTGCGCAGAGCGCCCCGGCGACTCGGGACGCGTTCAGCCGCCAGGCTGTCGCCTACCGGTCACGGAGTAACTGATGGAACTACCGATGTTCCCGTTGGGGACTGCACTCGTCCCCGGCCAGGTGCTGCCACTCCACGTGTTCGAACCCCGCTATCGGGCGCTGGTCGACGCGTGTCTCTCGGGCGATCGCTGCTTCGGCGTGGTGCTCATCGAGCGCGGTTCCGAGGTAGGTGGCGGCGACACCCGCTTCGACGTCGGGACCGTCGCCCGCATCACCGAGATGGCCGAGTTCCCCGACGGCCGGTACGCGCTCGTGTGCGTCGGTACGAACCGGTTCCGAGTGGGGCAGTGGCTTCCGGACGAGCCGTTTCCGCGAGCCGAGGTCGAGGTCCTCACCGATCCGGAGGCCGGTGCCGACGCCCTCGCCGGGCGCGAGCAGGTGGTGGCGGGTCTGGCGCGAGTGGTGGACGCGGCGCGGGCGCTCGGCGCCGTAGTGCCCGATGATCTGGCGTTGGCGGACGACCCGTTCCAAGCCGGATGGGACGCAACGGCCATGGCGCCGATCGGCCCGATCGACGTGCTCGACATCCTGCACGAGGACGATCCGGTGCTCCGGTTGGATCGGATCGCAGTGGCCCTGACCGAGGCCGCGGAACTGCTCGAGCTGCGGCTGAGCTAGCTATCGTCGCCGGGATGGACACCGAAGGACCCACCGCCGGCGACACCCCCGAGACCCCGGATCTGAGCGTGCTCGATTCGCTCGAGTCCGAGTTGGCGGACATCGAACGCGCGGTGGAACGGATCGAGGCCGGCGAGGATGTCGGCCCGCTACAGTCCGCCCCGCCGGCAGACGAGGAGCGTGCAATGGGCTTTGGAATCGATCGACTGGGTCAGTGGACGGAGGGACCTGAGTTCAAGGTCGAAGCCGCCCGCACGAAGGCGTACGCCGCGGCAACCAATGACACGATTGCCGCCCACGTCGTCGGCGAGATCGCACCGCCGGTCTTCGCCGTGGTACCGATCTGGGACACGATGGCGGGCGCAATGGCCGGCATCGTTCCGCCCGAGGTCCTGATGCTCGTGGTCCACGGCGAGCAGGACATGCGCTTCCATCAGCCGATCGTTCCCGGCTCGGTGTTGCGGTCGAAAGCCGCGCCGATTGGTGTACACGTGAAGCCGAACGGCACGTCGGTGATCGTGAAAGTGGAGACCCACGACGAGTCCGGAGCGCTCGTGGTGGAGCAGTACATGACGTCGTTCTTCCGAGGTGTGAGCGACGGCGAAGGTGCCGGAGAAGAAGCGCCCCCGCACAAGCTCGACGGCAACGCGAAGTCGGCCGGACCGGTCGCATCAGTCACCCAACAGCTCGACACCGACCAGACCTACCGCTACGCCGAGGCGTCCGGCGACACCATGCCGATCCACCTCGACGAAGAGATCGCGAAGTCCGTCGGACTGCCGGGGATCATCATCCACGGCCTGTGCACGATGGCGTTCACGTCGGTGGCCGCGGTCAACGAGTTGTGCGCGGGCGATTCCACGAAGCTCCGGCGGCTCGCCGTGCGCTTCTCCCGTCCGGTGCTTCCCGGCCAGGAGATCACCACCACGTTCTGGGCCACCGGCGAGAACGACGGCCATCCGGTCTTCGGTTTCGAGACCCGCAACGGTGACGGTGACGTGGTCATCAAGGACGGGCTCGTCGAGGTCGCCGGCTAGCTCGGCGTCGCGATGGCAACCGTGTCGCTGCGATTGTTCGCGGCCGCGCGCGAAGCGGCCGGGTGCTCGTCCACCGAGATCGAGGCCCACACGGTCGGTGAAGTCCTCGAGATCGCTCGTGCCCGCTTCGGTCCGGAGTTCATCGCGGTGCTCGCCGGATCACGAGTGTGGGTCGACGGTGACGAGCCGGCACGCGGTGACGCCACGCCCGTGACCGACGGCTGCGAGGTTGCCGTCCTGCCCCCGGTCAGCGGCGGCTGACCACGCGGACCCTCAGTCGGCCGGGCGCGGTGCCCGCTGATGCCGTCCACCGAGCACGTACCAAACCGCGGCGACGACGAACCACGTTGCGTTGATCGCGACCGCAGACCAGTTCGCGTCCAACGCGTAGCCGAGCACGATCGCGCCGACCGCCGCCTGATGCCAGAGGATCCACCGGAGCCGCCGTTCTCGTACGACGGGGACGAAGCGTGTGATCACCAGGATCGAGACCGGATACCCGAACGCGAACAACACCGCGCGCACGATCGACATCGTCAGGTCGTCTACGACTTCGGCGGGCGCGGGATGAACGCGCTGGTACGCGCGACGTACTCCGCGTAGCCCGGCCGGCGTTTGGCCATCGTGCGTTCCAACATGGGGACCCCTGACACCCGCACGAGCAGGACACTCATCGCCATCGCACCGACGATGCCGATGGCGCCGATCCCGGTCTCGGCCGCCACCAGCGCGACGCCCCACCACACGCAGGCGTCACCGAAGTAGTTCGGGTGGCGCGTGTACCGCCACAGCCCTTGGTCCATGACCTGGCCGGCGCTCTCCGGGCGGGCCTTGAATCGCGCGAGTTGTGCATCGCCGACGGTCTCGAACGTGATGCCGAGCAACCAGACCGCAACGCCGACCACGGCGATGACCCCGATGTCCGGATCCACCCGCACCTGGCCGAGCTGGGCCGGCAACGACACCACCCACATGAGCACGCCTTGCAGCGCGAACACCGTGAACAGGCTGATGAACCCGAAGCGGTCGCCGTAGTGCCGCCGCATGGCTTGGTAGCGGAAGTCCTCGGGCGCACCGCGCTTGCGCCACGCGAGATAGCCGGACAGCCGCAGTCCCCACAGCGTCACCATGATCACCAGGAGCCACTGCCGCGCGCTGTTGCCGTCGCCGATCGCACGCGTGACCCACACGACGACGACGAAGCCGAGCGGCCACACCGGGTCGACGATCGACGCGTCGCGCCACGCCAAGCTCAGGAGCCAGGTCGCGATCATCAGCACGACGATGGCGGCGGCTGCGCCGAGCAGCACGGAACCGGTCATCGGTGTCCCGCGATGGTCCGGTCGTCGTTCAGAGAAGTTGAGAGTACGCGCTCGCTTGAAGGGCCGCGCGCCATCGGCCGGTTGAGGATCGATCAGACCGCGTCGGCCCAGTCGGCACTCACGTTCTCGTTCCGCAGGTCGTCGGCGCGCTCACTGCCAAGACCGGGCAGCTTTGCTCGCCGGCTATTCCGATCGGAGCGTCGCCGCAGGGTGTGTCCTCGCGGCCGACCGGGCGGGGATCGCGGCCACGAGATTTGCGACCACAACGGCCGCACCGGCCACGCCGGCTGTGATGAGCACCGGCACGTCGACGATCGCCAGCACGCCGACCCGCTCGGCCGCCGCTCGCCACAGGACGCCACCAGCGACGAGTCCAGCCAGAACTCCGATGGGAGTGCCGAGCGCCACCACCGTCGTCGCCTGCCAGGCCACGGCGCGCATGACTTGACCACGCGTGAACCCCACGGACTTCAGCACCGCGAACTCTCGTCGGCGCTGGTGCACGCTGGTCACGATGAGGTAAGCCATCGCGATCGCGCCGGTGATCGCGAGGAATCCAGCGAGCAGGATCGGTGCGCGACCGATCGGGCGCAGCCGATCGATCTCGGGGGGCGTCTCGGGCCGCGAGACCGGGGCGTCGAACTCGGTACCCGCGTCCGCCATCCTTCGGATCCGGGCAATAGCGGCACGATGGTCCGCACCGTCGCGGAACCTGACGACGAGCAGCGTCGATGCGCTCGTCCGGCGCGGGCTGTCCAACTGCTGCAGGCCGAGGCCCGTGAACACCGCGCCGTCCGCGATCGCCTGAGGAACATCGACCGGCGGCACGACCACGCGCCCGACGACGCGATATCGAGCGCTGCGGCCCTGGCTCCGTGACCGCACCTGACCTCCGATGCGGGCCTGCACGGCGCGGAAGGTTTCGGAGCCGAGCGCGATCTCGTCGCGTCGTCGTGGGTACCTGCCTTCCAACACCGTCGGTGCCATCGATCCTTTGAGCGCAGTGATCGCGTAGGCGCCGACGGCGCGGCCGTCGACCGTCACGTCCAGATTGCACGCGTCGGCCAGCGAGTCGACGTCCGGATCCATGCGCAACCGCTCCCGCAGGGAGGTACGAAGGGGTGCGCACGCCGACGTCGCGGTCTCGACGCGGAGGCGGTCGTCGTCACGGTCGGCGACGCGGACGTCCCACGGCCGGCCGTAAGCCTGCGGCGTGTCGAACAGATTCCCAAGGCTGACGCCGAACACGGCCATCGCCGTGATGCCGAATACTGCGAGCCCGACCCCGGCGAGCGACGTCCCGACGGGGGCGCGCGCAACGCCGGTCCTGCGGGTGACGGCCATGTGGATCCCGACGGCCGCGGTCGGACCCCCGGCCAGCGGCTGGAGCAGCCGTGCGAAGGTCGACGGCCGGGCGACCCTGATCCCACTGCGGGTGACGCGCACGGCGCGCCATGCAACCAGCGCGGCCATCACCCCGAGCACGACCAGGATCCCCAGCGCGCCGAGACCGAGGACGACGACGTCGGCCTGGAGGCCCGGCCGCGGTTCGGCCTCACCGGCGACGCCGAACGGGAACATCGGCGACGCCAGCCAGGCGAGGACCACGGCACCGATCGTCCCGGCGACGACGGCCAGGAAGGTGGGGACGAGCACTGCCAGCGCCCGCAGGGGTCGAGTCAGCCCGAGATCCCGTACCGGGAGCTGACGAAACGCGGCGAGCTGGATCTGGCGACCGATGATGATCCCGACTGCGATGACGCCCGCCAACCCGGCGACGACACCGAACGTGAGTACGGCGATCGCGACCAGGTCGATGGATTCCTGCACGGCGCCGGTTGTCAGCGCGGCGGGGTCCACGTCGAACGAGCCCGAGCCCAAAACCTCACGGAGCTGGGCGAGGAACGTCGGGACCCCTGCCCGCCCGCGCTCGAGTCGTGCGAAGAGCACTGCGCCCCCAGGACCCGAGAAGTCGCCGATCTCGGCGCCGTACCGGTCGACGACGCCGCGTGGGACGAGCACGATCCCACCGTCGGAGCCCTGCAGACTGAGATCGATCGGGGTCCGACTGATGCCGACGATGCGCAGCCGCAGTGTCGGCCCAGTGGGTGTGACCCGTGCGTCCCCGACCCGCAGCGCGTCGACCTGATCCGGGCCGTAGCTGAGGAGACGCAGCGTGTCTCCGACGCCGAGCCCGACGCCGCGCGCTTGGCTTTCCCCGAGCGCGATCTCGTCGGTGGCGTCTGGTCGCGGCGCCCGGCCGTCAAGGATTCGCGGGCGGTAGACGTCGCGGAACATCGCATCGTCGAGCGGACCACCGGCTGCGAGGAACTCGCCGTCCGGTCGTACCAGCATGAGCGCACGCGCGTACCCCACCGCATCCACACCAGGCAGGGCTCGGAGACGCGCGACCTCGGCCGGGGTCACGTCCCGTGCGAACACCAGCGCGTCCTGACTGCGACTCGAGGCGAGGAAGCGGTTGAACGACGACGCGGTGCGCCGCGCGCCGGCAAGGGCGGCGAGGGTCAGCCCACCAATGACGGCGACGAGGACGGTGAAGACCAGAAGACCCCGCCAACCTCGGCGCAGTTCGGAGCGCCACAACAGGCTCACGGCGCGCGTCGATGCATCGCACGGATTGGATCATGACCTCGGGCCGCGCCGCCATTGTGGCAGCACACTGTCCCGGGGGATGCCACCACCATTTCCTCTTGGGCGCAAACGCGCGACCGCCGGGGCGTCGCAGACAAGGTGATCGTCGCGACATTGGTGGTGCTCTGGGGATGGGTCAGAGAAGTTCGAGGGTACGCGCTCGCTCGAACCGGGCTGCGACATCCGGCCAGTTCACGATCTTCCAGAACGCGTCGACCCAGTCGGCCTTCACGTTCTTGTACTGCAAGTAGTAGGCGTGCTCCCACATGTCGAGCACGAGGAGCGGCGGCGCGCCCTGGCCGACGTTGCTCTGGTGGTCATAGATCTGCTCGATGATCAGCCGCTGGCCGAGGGGCTCCCAGGTGAGTGCGCCCCAGCCGGAACCCTGGACGTTGAGGGCGGCCTGGGTCATCTGGTTCTTGAAGTGCTCCAGACTGCCGAAACCTTCGTTGACCGCAGCGATCAACTCGCCCTCGGGCTCACCGCCACCGTCGGGGGAGAGGTTTTCCCAGAACATCGAGTGCAGGACGTGACCCGAGAGGTGAAAGGCCAGGTTCTTCTGCAGCTGGTTGATCGACCCGTAGTCGTCGGAAGTACGGGCTTGGTCGAGCTTGTCCAACGTGGTGTTGGCGCCGTCGACGTAGGCCTTGTGGTGCTTGCCGTGGTGGAGCTCGAGTACCTCGGCCGAGTAGTGCGGTTCGAGCGCTGCGAGATCGTAGGGAAGTTCCGGCAATGTGTACCCAGACATGGGGGCTCCTCGTAGGGGGTGGCCAATGATTACCCCACGAGGGTCCGGTTCATTCCGAACGGCGCGGTAGCCTCACCCCGATGTCCCAACATGTCCGCCGTATCGACCGAATGCTCAGTGACGGGTACGCCGACGGCCTCGACGCGCACTCGGTGGACGAACTCCACGCGATGGAGCGCGAGTGTCTCGAGGTCGAGACTGAGATCTCCTACATCCGGAGGCTCGCCCAGGGTCGGATCGACATTCTCGAAGCGGAGCGGGATCGCCGCGCCGCCGGCGGCACCCTCGGCGATCTCATCGCCAAGCTGCCTGAAATCCTCGCCGACGAGGGCCCGCGAACCGACACCGCGCACACTCGGGCGCAATCGGTGTTGGCCCCTGCGGCCGGGATCGAATGGAACCGCGGCGTCGAACGGCTCGTGTCCGACGCCACGCTCGTGAACCTCCCGACCCTCTCGGAAGCCGAGCTCCAGGCGACCCTGAGCCAACTGCGGGATCTCGAACACGATCTGTCCGGTCGGCGCCGGGCGCTCCACGGTGTCATCGATGCGCTGACCCACGAACTCGCCGAGCGACTGGCCGCGAACTCACCCGGATGACTCCCTGCCCGGTGAGGTTCGTGTGAACGCGCCGACCGACGCCGTCGAGGCCCGCCTGCGCGATCTCGGAGAGTTCATCCGGGACCAGCGCCGCAACGACCGTTTGTCGCTGCGGAAGCTGAGCGAACTCGCGGGGATCTCGAATCCCTACCTGAGTCAGATCGAACGCGGGCTGCGCAAGCCGTCGGCCGAGATCCTTCAGGGAATTGCGAAGGGACTTCGCATCTCCGCGGAGACGCTCTACGTGCGGGCCGGCATCCTCGACGAGAAGCCCGAGTCCGACCTCGAGGCCGCGATCATGTCCGACACCACCATCACCGACCGCCAGAAACAGACGCTGGTCGACGTGTACCGGAGCTTCGCCGGCACTTCTGGCCGTACGGCTTCGACTGGGGTCGGAGAGTGACTTCCCGGTTGGTTTGCTTTGGGACGCCTCCCGGCCTGCTCACCTGCGCTCGTTCCTCGCTGCGGTTCGGGAGCGGCTCACGGCTCGTGGCGCGTCCAAGACCACTGGGTGACCTGACCATCTCCCGAGCCGTAGCGCAGCGGAGGCGAGCCGCGAGGTAGAGAGCCCACGAAGACCGCGCTAGCCATGGTCGGCGATCGGACGAGCAATTATGTAGCCAGGAATGGTCTGAGAGGTCGTGGCGTTAGGATCGCTTGACCCCATGAACTTGCGCCGTCTTGCCGTCCTGTCTGTTCATAGCTCCCCACTTGCGCAGCCTGGCGCGGGTGACGGTGGGGGCATGAGCGTGTACGTCCGGGCACTGGCCTCCGCCCTCGCACGAGCCGGGGTGGAATGTGATGTTCTGGTCCGCCGGGATCATGCCGATCAGCCTGATGCGGTCGAGGTCGAGCCGGGATTTCGTGTGGTCCATCTCGATGCCGGACCCGCGCATCCCGTCTCCAAGCACGATCTCATCGAGCTTGTGGACCCAATGGTCCGGGCGACGCTGGATCTGGTCGAGGGCGGCGTGCACTACGACGCGATTCACGCGAACTACTGGTTGTCCGGCGCGGTCGGCCACCGGTTGAAGCACGAGCTGGATCTCCCGCTCGTCGCCACGTTCCACACGCTGGCGCGGGTCAAGGCCGACGCCGGGATCGATGACGACCCCGAGCTGCGCGCTCGTATCGAGCACGAAATCGTGAACTGCGCGGACCTGATGTTGGCCTCGACCGCAGCGGAGCGGGATCAGCTCGAACTTCTGTACGCGGCGTCGCCGGACCGGATCGAGATCGTGCCACCGGGTGTGGACCACGAGATCTTCCATGCCGTCGAACCGCGTCAGCGAGATGCCGAACGGCGAGCACTCGGTCTCGGCGAGGGCCCAGTTCTGTTGTTCGCCGGGCGGATTCAACCGCTGAAGGGCGCAGACCTCGCGGTCCAGGCCCTGGCGGAGCTGAGCGATCAGTCGGCGACGTTGTTGGTGGTGGGCGGCCCGAGTGGACCTGACGGCGAACGCGAACTCGATCGCCTGCACGAGCTGGCGGCGAAGCTGCACGTCACGGATCGGGTGCGATTCGTTCCGCCGCAGGCGCACGCGGACCTCGCCCGGTATTACCGAGCCGTCGACGTGTGCCTGGTTCCGAGCCACAGTGAATCCTTCGGCTTGGTCGCGCTCGAAGCCGCCGCGTGCGGGACGCCGGTGGTCGCGGCGGGGGTCGGCGGTCTCGTTTCCTTGGTGGACGACGGCGTGACCGGTTTCTTGGTGGACAGTCGTGACCCGGCCGATTTCGCCGCTCCGATTGAACGGTTGCTGGCCGATCCTGCGGCCGCGCACACGATGGGCATCGCCGCCGAAGCTCGGTCGCGGCGCTACGGATGGAGCATGACCGCGGCTCGGTTGCGCCGCCTCTACATCGACCTCCTGGCGCGTGAACCGGTGTCGTGTCGCTGACGATTCCCGGGCCGGAATCCTTGGCGGCGGCCCATGCACTGATCGATGAGCATCTGTTCGGTCCGATCGCCGCGGAGCCGTCGATCCAACACGTCGAGTACGACGCAGAGCTGCGCCGGTGGTACGTGCGGTTCGGCTGCGACGGTCGGGACGCGACCACGATCTACTTCGACCTGCATCAGCGCACGCTCCGATACGAGGTGTATTTCCTACCCGCGCCCGAAGATGAGGCTCGCCTGCCGGCCCTCCACGCGTGGCTGCTCCGGCGCAACCACGACCTCTACGGTGCGCGGTTCTCGCTCGGACCCGAGGGCGATATCTATCTCACCGGTCGGGTCGCCCTCGAGCACCTGACCGCGGAGGAACTCGACCGGATCATTGGCGTGCTGTTCGACCTGACCGAGCGCTGGTTCCAAGCCGTCGTCACCCTGGCCTACCGCTAGATGAGGATGCTCTGAGACCTGCTTTGGCGCGCCCGATGATCCGTTGGAATCATTCAGTTGCGGTGACTTGCCTTCAAATGCATTCATCTGTAGCTTGCCGCCGCATCGACACCGACGGGTGGCGATTCCTGGGAAAGTCCGGTTCACGCCAAGAACCTCCGCTCGGGGAAGTGCGGGGCGTCTCGGAAGGTGATCCGGGCTTTCTCGCGTCCCGGCCCGATGCGTTCGGTGCGCTGCGCCAGTCAGGGCGGGGCACGGTGAGTCGGGACCCTGCCAATAGCCTGCGGTCGTGGAACACATTGCAGTGCTGGGCGGCGGACGAATGGGAACCGCGTTGATCGCCGGCCTCCTCGCAGCCGGGTTCGACGCCGATCGGTTGGCCGTGGCCGAAGCCGACGCGGGTCGGCGCCGGACGCTCGAAGACGAACTCGCCGGCGTGCGCGTGGGACCGAGTGCGTCCTGGGTGGTCGGCGATGCGGAGGTGGTGGTGGTGGCGGTCAAGCCCGCCGACGTTGCTGGCGTGCTCGAGGGTGCGCTCCCGGTCCTCGCGCCGGACGCGCTGGTCCTGTCGATCGCGGCCGGCGTGTCGATCGCGATGTTGGAAGCTGCGGCCC
>JANLTQ010000693.1:0-2267 GCA_031363005.1 Acidimicrobiia bacterium
GCCGCGGCGGCGGCGCTCGGTGTCTCGGACTGTGTCACACCGCCGACATGACGGGTGAATCCGTCCCCACTGGTGGTGTCGGTACCGCCGATACGATCGATCCGTGACGGACTACGACCGCTTGTCGGCGCTCGACGCGTCGTTTCTGCATCTCGAGTCCCGCGCTACGCCGATGCACGTCGGATCGCTGGCGATCTTCGAAGGGGAACGGTTCTTCGATGGGTCCGGGAGATTCCGGCTCGCAGCCGTCCGGGACCTGGTGAGTTCACGCCTCCACCACATCCCGAGATTTCGTCGGCGGCTGATGACCGTTCCGATGGAACAAGGCCGGCCGATCTGGGTTGACGACGACCGGTTCGACATCTCGTATCACGTGCGCCTCACCGCGCTTCCCGGGCCCGGCAGCTGGAACCAGCTGCGAGCCTTGACGGCTCGTATCCAGATGCACCCGCTCGATCGCTCGCGTCCCCTCTGGGAACTGTGGTTCGTCGAAGGGCTCGAGGCGGGGCGAGTCGCCCTGGTGCAGAAGACGCATCACGCGCTCGTCGACGGTGTCTCGGGTGTGGACGTCGCGACCGTGCTGTTGGATTTCGACCCGAACGCCACCACCGAGGTCGGGCCGCGGTGGTCGGCTGCGCCCATCCCGTCCTCGGCCCGACTGCTGACGGACACGATGCGGGAGCGGGCGACCGAGCCGGCGGAGTTGGTCCGTACTGCGCGCGGACTCGCTCGCGCACCGCAACGCGCCGCAACGCGCGCGGGTGAAGTTGGACGCGCGGTACGAAGCCTGGTGGAGTCGTCGCCGCTCGCCCCTTCGACGTCGTTCAATCGTCCGGTCGGTCCGCGTCGAGAGTTCGTGGGGGTGAAGGTTGATCTCGCCGACGTTCGGCGGGTGCGTTCTCAGCTCGGCGGCACCGTCAACGACGTCATTCTGGCCGGCGTCGCCGGTGCGCTCCGCCGCCGGTTCATCGCGCGTAACGAACCCCTCCCCGAACGAGTTCGCGTGTTGTGTCCGGTCTCGGTTCGAGACGAGAGCGAGACCATGCAGCTCGGCAATCGGGTGTCCGCCATGTTCGTGGACCTCCCGATCGAGGAGCCGGACCCTGACGCCCGGCTGCGCGCGATCGGGAAGCTGACGCGCGATCTGAAGGACCAGGAGCAGGCACTCGGAGCATCGTTCCTCTTGGGCTTGACGGAGTACGCCGCGCCGACGCTGCTCGGTCTGGCGGCGCGGTTGGTTCAGCGCCAACCGTTCGTGAACTTCGTCGTGACCAACGTCCCCGGTCCCCAGGTTCCGCTCTACTGCCTCGGCGCCCGGATGATCGAGGCGTATCCGATGGTTCCGCTCTCCCACAACCTCGGCCTCGGGATTGCGATCCTCTCGTACTGCGGTGTCCTGCACATCGGGCTCATGGCGGATGCGGTGGCCAATCCCGACCTCGCGGACCTGGCCGAGGACCTCACCGCAGCCTTCGCCGAGTTGGGGCATGCTGAGGCGCACGACGATGCCGTAGGGGGATGAACCGATGACCGAGTTGTGGAAGCGCGACGCATGGGACCTGGCCGATGCGATCCGGCACGGCGAAGTCACATCGCGTGCCGCGGTCGAGGAGTCGCTGGCGCGTCTCGCGTTGCACGACGGCGCCCTGAACGCGATCTGTCATCTCGACGCCGAGGGTGCGCTCGCGCGCGCGGACGAGATCGATCAGGCGATCAGCCGCGGCGACGATCCCGGACCGTTCGCGGGGGTGCCCGTCGGAGTGAAGGAACTCGCCCAAGCCAAGGGGTTCCCGGACACCCACGCCTCGCTCGTGTACCGCGACGACATTGCGGTGGCCGACTGTCCCGAAGTCGAAGGCCTCCGACGTGCGGGTGCGGTCATCACTGCGCTCACCACGGCACCCGAGTTCGGAATCCCGAGCTACACCGCTACTCCCCTTCACGGGGTGACGCGCAACCCCTGGAATCTCGAGCGCACGCCGGGTGGGTCCTCGGGGGGATCGGCCGCCGCCGTCGCCAGCGGAATCTTCGCCGCGTGCACCGGAAGTGATGGGGGCGGTTCGATCCGCATCCCGTCGTCGTATTCGGGACTGCCGGGGATGAAGCCGACCTTCGGGCGGATCGCGCACGGCGGCATGCACGATCCCTTCGACACGGGTCTCACTTCGGTGAGTGGTCCGATGGTGCGGTCGGTCCGGGATGCGGCGCGCTATTTGGACGCGACGAGCGGGCCCCGCGTTGCGGACCCGACGTCGCTCCCCAAGCCG
>JANLTQ010000726.1:0-1636 GCA_031363005.1 Acidimicrobiia bacterium
CGTTCCGAGCGTGGAGATCGACGGCTCGCTGCATCGCTACCGCGGCCGCGACCGCCTCCGCCGCGCCGGCAAACATCACGAGGACACCGTCGCCGAGGCCCTTCACCACTGTGCCGCCATTCGCATGAGCGGCGTCGATCAGCGACCGGTCGTGATCGCGACGCATGGACTCGGCCCGTTCCTCGCCCAGATCCGCGCGCAGCGCGGTCGAGCCGACGAGATCGGTGACGAGAATCGTCGCGGTCTGGGTTGCCATCGACTCGTCCGTGATCCTCTCGTGGTGATGCGCGCCCGTGCCTGCCATCCGCCCTCGGCGCCTGGTCAAGACGCTACCCGCCGCCGCCGAACGGGTCGCCGGTTGCTCTCAAATGCGACGCGAGGCAACACACGTCGGGCGGAGGTCTCTGGCGTCGTCGGCATCTGCGTCACGACCTTGCGTCTTCCGTCAGGATGGACGGACGGTCGCGCAGTGGTGAGCTCGACCTCATGACACGACCATCGGGTCACGAATCGAGTGCATCGAGAACGATGCTCATAGTGTTGGTTCCTCAGGAGCGAGGAGCGAAGGGGACCCTTGATGCTGACAGCGGGCTTCAACCACGTGGCGATCATCACGAAGGACGCGGATCGGCTCCTCGATTTCTATGGGTCGGTGTTCGGCGCCGAGAAGTCCGTGGAGTTGGTCGACGGTCCGCCGGGTGAGCAGTTCCGGCTCATGATCATCGACGTCGGGCCGTATGCGGAGCTGAACGTCTTCGAGATGCCGGACAACCCCGAGGTCGATCGCCAAACACCCGGGTTCGGCCGCGGCCGTATCGACCACCTCGCGTTGCTTGCCGAATCGATGGAGGCGTTCGAGGAGATCCGCGGGCGCCTCATGTCCTGCGGCGCCGCCGACGAGTTCGTCACCGACTTCGGCAAGGTGCTCAGCGTGTTCTTCCGCGATCCCGACGGCCTGGAGTGCGAGGTGTGTGTCCCCAACCCCGATTGGGTGTCCGGAGTCGTCAACCCGCCGGGCACTCCCGCGTCCCGATTCATCCAGGCGGGGCGCTGACGTGATTCACGGGCAGGGCCGACCATCGGGTCCCTGACCCGGAGGTGCTCGGACGTAGGGCGAGCCAGCGAGCGTCTTGCGTGCATCCTTCATGAGCGGCACGAGGTGCAGGTCGTCGGGCGGACTCGTCTCGAGTTCAGGAATGAGATGGAGGTGGAGTTCCTGCGCAGCTTCTGACTCGGCATGAATGCGGAGGTCGCGACAGCCGATGCTCGGGCGTGTGGTTCGCGTAGGGCATCGACTGCCCATTGGGCCGAGTGCCCTGACCGTAGCGTCGGTGTCACACCGGTACGCTGACCGCATGGAACGGCATCGGATCCGTATTACCTACTGCGTACCTTGAGACTATTCGAGCCGCGCCGTGAGCGCGGCAGCTGATCTCCTTCACCACTATCAGCACGTGATCGACGAGACGCTCGTGACGGGGAGCAAAGGAGTCTTCGACGTGGAAGTCGACGGCGTGCTGATCTACTCCAAGCGACAGACCCGGCGTCACGCCGAACCGGGTGAGGTGCTCGCGCGCTTTCGCGAGCAGATCGTTCCAGACGTGGCTGTGTACCCACGTGACGCCACGTCATGACC
>JANLTQ010000059.1:0-2370 GCA_031363005.1 Acidimicrobiia bacterium
CGCGGACCCCTGAACCCGCGTGCTTCGCGCCCCTCACCTTCGGAATCCCGCTCTTGCGCCTGCGGCGCAGGCCGCTCGGGCCCCGGTTCGGGGACGCGGACCCCTGAACCCGCGTGCTTCGCGCCCCTCACCTTCGGAATCCCGCTCGTGCGCCTGCGGCGCAGGACGCAGCGCAACCGACTTGAACTCCGAGTAGCGCCCGACCCACTCCCGAGCCGCAGCCTGCGGAGGCGAGCAGCTCGGGAGGCGTCCAAGATCACCGCGGACCACAACTCACAATCGCGACCAGCGGGTAAAGCCGGACGAGCAGAAATGGAGGTCAGGGGAAGAGGGCGACGGACGTGGTGAAGGTGTGCACGTGGTTACCCGTGCCAACGGGGCCGATCTCTCCGGCGCAGAAGCCGCCGGCCATAGGAATCGGACCGAGGAGATCGCACAGGACCGCGGCGTCGTGGTTCGGGACGCCGAAGAGGTGTTGACCCCGCCCGGTGCAGGTGAACATCAGCGCGCCACGGGCGGAGTGACCCACCAACATCTGGCGGAGGTCGGCGTCGGCCGCGATCGCATCACGCACCTGGAACTGCACGGTGTGACCAAGTTCGATCGGACCGCCGACCGCCAACGCTCCGTCGTCGCCTCGCGCGCCCGTGATGCTGCGGATCAGGAAATCACCGCGACCGAACTCGACGAGGTGTTCATCCACCACGAGGCCGAGGTGCAAGCCGGTCTGGAGTTGGTCGCGTTCCTCTTCGGTCATCGTCGCCGCAATTTCTTGGAGCCGCTCCAGCGCGGGTCGACCTCCGAGCTCGCGCAGGTAGTGCCCGTCAACCGCGGTAACGGTGAACGGTTGACCCACCGGTCGACAACCCTGGGACACGACCGCGGTCACCGGGTCCGCACCGGAGAGCAGCACCCCCACGGCACCGCGTGCGAAGACCTCGTGGTCCACGAGCAGCCGGTTCACCCCCGGCCCGTTCGCGCCCGACGCCATCCCGCCGATGACCTGGAGTCCGGGATCCGTGGCGGCCAGCGCGTGCAGCACGCCGTCGACGGGGAACGTAAAGGGTTCGGTGAGCAGTACCAACGTGTGCGCGTCCGCGGAGTCGTGGCCCGGCCAACCGAGCAGCGTCGAACCGTCGGTGAACTCGTCGACGTCGAGGCGAACCGTGCGCACGGTCGTGGACGCGAAACTCGCGGCCCACACCGAGATGGCGGGCGTGCCCTCGACTTCGCGGCCGGTACCGCACACGGCGTGGTTGGTGGATCCGATCAGCGCGCGCGGTTCGAGGACGGCACGGAGCACCCCGCCGATGTCCTCGGCCGCGCCGCCGAAGTGTGGCGAGATGAACACGACGAGCAGATCCGGCCGCCGTCCCCCCAGCTGTTCCAGCACCGCGCCGGCGAGTTCACCCACGGCCTGCGCCGCCACCGGATGTTCGGAGATGGCGGCGGCGAAGTGGTTCTCCGTCTCGTGACTCACGAGTCAGCCGACTCCGTCGCAGTCGGTACCGGGCCAGGCCGCCCGCACCACCAAGTCAGCATCGACGGCGATCGTGCCCGGCGCGACCGCGAGGCCGAGTACTGCAGCCGGGCGCGCCGACGCCGCCGCCATCACCGATTCGAGCGGAACACCGAGGCTGACGACGTTCTGCACCGCGACGTCGAGCAGGGAAATCGCGCCCGTCAGCGTCCCGTTGGGCAAGAAGGCCGCACCGCGATCGGCCACCACGGCAGCATCGAAATAGTGGACGCCGGTCGCGACCGCATCACTCACCAGTATCGGATGCGCGGCGGCAAAGGCGAGACCCACGACCCCAGGATGTACGTGGACGAAGTCCGCGATCAAGGTTGGGGTCAGGTTCACCCGCGGGTCAAGCGCCGCACCGATTATTCCCGGCTCACGATGGTGCAGTGATCCCATCCCGTTGAAAAGGTGGGTGGTCAGGGTTGCGCCTGCCGCAGACGCGTCCAACGCCTGCTCGTAGGTACAGGTGGTGTGACCGAGCGCGACCACGACGCCGTGGTCCACGAGCATCGCGATTCCGTGCGAGTCCGGATCCGCTTCCGGCGCCAGGGTCACGAGGCGCACCAGCCCGGGGTGACGCTCGAGGAGGCCACGGAGCCAGTCGATGTCCATCGCCCGCACCATGGAACGCGGGTGCGCGCCCGGAGCGCCGCCGAGGAACGGTCCTTCGAGGTGCACACCGAGGATGCGCGGCAGGTCGCCACCCCCCACTCGCCGCGCGTGTTCGACGCGAGTCAGCGCGGCGTCGTAGCGGTCGAGCGGCATGGAGCAGATCGTCGGGAGGTAGGCCGTGACCCCGGAGGCGAGGAGCCGACGACCCGCTCGGTCCCAGTCCGCACCGTCGG
>JANLTQ010000069.1:0-8045 GCA_031363005.1 Acidimicrobiia bacterium
CGGCGCGCGCAGCGTCGAGGCACAACGGCTCGGTCTCACCGTCATCGGGTCCGCCACGGTTGCGCTCGTCGGGCTCGTGGGTCGCCAAGTCGCAGGAACGCGCGTCGGCATCGTCGCCGCCGGCTTGGCTGCGATCTCCCCCATGATGTTCCTGCCCGAGGCGACCTTGATGAGCGAAGCGATCTTCGTCTTCCTCGTCACGCTCGCGCTGTTCCTCGCCGGCCGGATCCGGACGACCCCGAACCTGAGCGCGTTCGCAGTGCTCGGTCTGGTGCTCGGCCTGGCGGCCCTCACTCGTGCCGAGGCCGCGGTCCTGGCGATCCTGCTGCTGGTGCCGCTCGCCGTAGGCGCGTCCAGCGCGTCCGTTCGCCGCCGGCTCGCACTCGGTGCCGTGGGCCTGGTCATGGTCGGAGCGGTCATGGTCCCGTGGGCGGTCCGGAACCAGACGACCTTCCATTCGTTCGTACCCGTCTCGAACAACCTCGGAACCGCACTCGCCGGCGCCAACTGCGAGCTCACCTATCAGGGGCCCGCGCTCGGATCGTGGCGGTCGACGTTCGGCGCCGGCGATGCCGCGAGCGGTCAGTGCTTCACCGGCTTCAACGGTCGCCAACCTCATTTCAACGAGGCGACCGCCGCCGGCGCAGCTCGCAAGCAGGGCATCGACTTCGCACGGAATCACCTCGGCCAACTTCCCAAAGTGGCCGCGGCGCGCCTACTGCGGAGTGCTGGCTTGTTCCGGCCCGGCCAGCAGATCGAGCTCGAAGCGTTGGAAGGACGACCGATCGGTTGGGAACGAGCCGGGACCTACCTGGACTGGGCCCTCTCTCCGTTTGCCGCCGTCGGTCTGTTCCTCCTACTCCGCCGGCGCGCCGGCGCGTGGCCGCTCGCCGCCGCCGTCCTGAGTGTCCTCGTCTCCACCTTGGTCACCTACGGAAACCAGCGTTTCCGAATCGGAGCAGAGCCGACGATCCTGATCGCAGCGGCGGCTGCCATCGTCGCGCTCGTGAGCCGGCGGCGCGCCTCCCGGCCTGTTTCAGCCCCCGCATGAGGTTCGTCGCGAGCCCGAACCGGTAAGATCTCGGCCTCATGCTCTGGCTCGAACGTCGAATCGTCGCCGCGATCGCCGGACCAGATGACCAGCGCACCGGCGGCGCAATCACCGAGTTCGTCGACACGTCGTTCCGGGCCATGCCCCAACATCTTCGAGCCGGCGTGGTCGGAGAATCGATCCTCCTCGGGGTCTACGTTCGCCTCCGGCGGGGGCCGAATCCGAGCCCAGCTGCGATCATCGCCTCGATGGAGCAGTGGGAACACCATCCGATCGGCGTTGTCCGCCAGTACGCCCGGCTGCTGTCGTCGCTCGTCATCTTTCCCCAGCAAGAGATCGTCGACGGATGACACGAACCATCGACACCGAAGTCTTGATCATCGGCTCAGGCGCGGGCGGCGCGGTCACCGCGGCCCGGCTGGCCGAAGCCGGTCGCTCAGTACTGGTGGTCGAAGAAGGCCCCTGGTTCGACCCGGACGCGCACGAGCCGTCGTCGCTCGAAGAGTTCACCGCGCGGTGGCGCCATCAGGGCGCTTGTGCTGCCCTCGGAAGTCCGGGAATCGCGTTCGCCGAGGGACGATGCGTCGGTGGAAGCACCGAGATCAACATGGGGCTCTACCACCGGCTGCCTGCGCACTTCGCCGACGAGTGGCGGCGCAAATACGCCATCGCCGACTTCGACGCCGCGACGTTGGACCGGTACGCCACCGACGTCGAGAAGACCGTGACCGTCTCGTTCCTGCCCGGAGAACCTCCGCCGTCTTCCGCGGTACTGGAACATGGTGCCGACGCGCTCGGATGGAAGAGTGTCGAGTTCGCGCGGGTCTTTGCGTACGACGACAAGGGACACGGAACCAAGCAAACAATGTCTCGTACAATGATCCCGAAAGCCGTGGCGGCTGGCGCCACCATCCAGCCGGACTGCACCGTGCTCAAGCTCAACCGCTCCGGGCGCCGCGTCACGGGCGCGACGGCACGGCTTGGGTATGGGGACGGCAGCTCCGAGTTGGTCACCCTACGGGCAGAGCAAGTCTTCGTCTGCGGCGGCGCGATCCAGACCCCCACGCTCCTCCAGCGCAGCGGCTTCCGCCGCAACATCGGTCCGGGCCTGAAGTTCCATCCGACGGTCAAGGTGGCGGCACGGTTCTCACACCCGTACGACCACGAAGACGTTCCGGTGCACCGCGTCACGGAGTTCGACCCGTTCCTCACGATCGGCGGCTCCGCCAGCCGCCGCGGTCACGTCGCACTCGCAGTGGCCGACGCAGCCCCGGACGACCTTGACCGCGTGCTTGAAGAGTGGCAGAACGTCGTCGTCTACTACGCCGCGATCCGCAGCACCGGGAGTGGTCGGGTGCGCGCCCTTCCGGGTCTCCGTGCACCGCTCGTCACCTACGGACTCACCGACTCGGATCTGAGTCGGCTGGCGCGCGGTCTCGTCCACCTCGGAGAAGTGCTGTTGGCCGCCGGTGCGGTCGAGCTCTTTCCTTCGATTGCCGGCGGACCGATCGTGCGCAGTCGTGCAGACCTCGGGCAATGGTGGCAGGCGCTCACTCGGTCTCGGTCCAACCTGATGACCGTGCACCTCACGAGCACGGTGCGCATGGGTGACGCCAGTGACCTGACCGGCGCGGACAGCTACGGCCGGGTGTGGGACACGGACAATCTCCGCGTGAACGACGCGTCGTTGCTTCCCGATGCACCCGGTGTGAATCCCCAGGCTGCGGTAATGATGATCGCCGCCCGCAACGCCGACGCCTTTCTCGCGACATAACTGCGGTTCAGATCGGTAGGCGTTTGACCACCGCGAGTAGGCCGAGCTTGGCCGGCGACTGGTGATGTGACTTTCCTTCGCCGCCGAGCGTGGCCCGGTTGCGCAGGAACCACTCGTAGGAATCGATCACGGCCGACGCGTTCGAATGGGTGGGCTCCCATTCGAGCTCGAGTTCCGCCTTGCTCACGTCGAACCAGAGGGACTCGCCGTACAAAAGCCAGTGATACGGGGCGAACGGTACCAACGACGATTGGCCGAGGACCTTCATCGCCATCTGGGCCGGCTTCGACGGCAGGCCGACGACGCGCGAACCGGTCTGAGCATGATCGACGAGCGCCTGAAGGGTCTCACGCATCGTCCCGAAGTCTCGACACCCGATGTTGTAGGTCTCCGGGCCTGATCGCAGGGCGGCACGCAGGCACGCCTCGGCGAGATCCTCGGCGTGGACGAACTGGTAGGTGTTGTCCCCCTTGCCCATGACGAAGACGGGCGCGCCGTCGGCGACGAACTCGAACAGGATCGCCATGATCCCGAGCCGTCCGTGACCGAGCACGGTCCGGGGGCGGACGATCGAGACGTCGAGCCCGGCCGCAACGGCATCGTGACAAAGGAACTCCGCCTCGAGCTTGGCGGTCCCGTACGCCTCCAACGGCCGGGGCCGGGTGGACTCGTCGACCGGGTTCGAGTCCGGGATTCCGAAGATCGCACTCGAAGAGGTGTGCACCACCTTGGCCACGCCCGCGTCTCGTGCGGCGAGGAGCACATTCGCAGTACCGACAACGTTGACGGACCAGAACAACTCGCGGTCCTTGGCGAGCGGCACTTGTGCGACGTTGTGGAGCACCACATCGGCGCCGACGAAGGCAGCCCGGACTGCGGCGATGTCGCGAACGTCCCCGATGATGTGCTCGACCGAGCGGTCCTCCGGTGGATTGAGGTCGAAGACCACCACGTCGTGACCTTGCGCGCGCGCACGGTCGGTCAGCACCGATCCGAAGTATCCGGCACCGCCGGTGATGACGAACTTCACGAGCGCTCCTCGTGCCGATGCGTCGCAACGCGGGTTGGGAGAGTCAGGGTTGGGATCATCGCCGTCACAGGATCTCGCCGTGGTCCAGGCAGTAGCGAATGCTCGAGCGCATACCGTCGAGCAAGCTGGTCTGCGGGTCATAGCCGAGTTCGGTGCGGGCACGCGTGATGTCGCAGGCGATGGTGTCCTTCAGCTCTCCGAGCACGTGAACGGCTTGGAGGTACTTCCCCCGCTGCTGCAAGAAGCCGTCCACCTTCTCGGCCACGACGCCGACGGTCCGGGGGATCCGGGGCTGGCCGCCGGAGACGGGCAGGCCCTCGGCCGCCAACGCCTCGCGCACCGTGGCGAGGACGGTGCGCAGCTCGTACGGTTCGGCATCGGCGATCCAATACGCACGGCCGGACGCGGCCGGTGTGGCCTCGGCGCGCAGGAGGCCCTGGACGAGGTGGTCGGTGTACACCATGGATCGTTGTTGGGTGCCGTCGCCGATCAACGGGAAACGACCGCGCCGCACTGCCTTGAACCACTGCGACTGTCGCAGTGGTTGGTACGGCCCGTAGAACCACGGCGCGCGCACGATGACCGCGTCGATGTCACCGCGATCGACGCCCCGCCGGACGATCGCTTCCGCTTCCACCTTCGACTCGCCGTAGCCCATGTACGGGTTGAGTGGTGAGTCCTCGGTGAACCGGTCGGTCGGATGGGCGTTGGCCCCGAACGGCGAGTTCGACGACACGTGGACGAGCCGAGCCGAACCTGACCGACGAACTTGATCGGCCACGAGTTCGGTGCCACCCACGTTGATGTCGAAGAACTCACGCACCGTTGCCGGGTGGATCACCGCCGCGCAGTGAAACACCGTCGCGCCCGAGATGCCGTCGAACAACGAATCCAAGGTCGCGGGATCCCGAACATCTCCGGTCACCGTCGACACCCCCGGCCCGATCAACTCGAGGGGCGGGCCTTCGGCGTCGGTCTGCACCAGGGCTCGCACCGGTCGACCCTGCGCGACGATCGCCCGCACCAGGTTGCGTCCCAGCCATCCGGCCGCGCCGGTAATGACCGTCGGGCGATCCGGGCTGGTTCGATCGGACAGCTTCACTCACACACCTCTTGCGCGTTGGGGACCGCGGATCGTAGGTCATCGGACCATCGAGGCCTCCACCCCGCCGGCACGTGGACACCCGTACAATCACCGCAATGGCGTCGACGGCACCGGTGGAACGACGTGCCTCGGCGGCCCCTCGGTTCCCGAACTTCAATGGTCTGCGGGCCATGGCCGCGTTGGCGGTCGTCCTGACGCACCTGGCCGACTCCGGTGGCGCGAATGCTCCGAACATTCTGGGAGTGTTCTTCGCCCGTATGGACGGTGGCGTCGCTATCTTTTTCGTGATCTCCGGCGTCCTGCTCTACCGGCCGTTCGCCCGCGCCCACCTGCTCGACGAACCCCGACCGAACCTCGTCCCGTATCTCTGGCGGAGAGGACTCCGGATCTATCCGGCGTATTGGCTCGCCACGACGGTGGTCGTCTACGTGCTCGGCGTCACCGAGATCCCGAGCCTGAAGAGCTTCCTCCTCGACTATTCGCTCCTCCACATCTACAGCCCGCACCAGCCCGACGTCTTCGCTCCACTCGTGCAGTCCTGGACTCTCGCCACGGAGGTCGCGTTCTATCTCTTCCTTCCCCTGTGGTCATGGTTCATGGCCCGGGTCGTGCGGGGCGAGGCGCGCCGACGGGTCCGTACCGAGCTCATCGGGGTCGGAGTTCTGGTGGTGGGCTCGGCGGCGTGGAAGGCGCTGGTCCTCGGCGTCGGATTCTCTGACCCTCGCATCGGCCAGTTCAAACTCTGGTTGCCGTGGTGGCTCGACCTCTTCGCCGCCGGTATGGGACTGGCCGTGCTGTCCGTGGCCATCCAGCACGTCGGCTGGCGCGTACCCGCCCATCTCGATCGTCGTCGCGCCGCTGCGTACTGCTGGCTTGGCGCGTTGGGCACGTTCTGGTGGGTCGCCGCGGGAGCGGGTTTGGGTCACACCACCGCGGCAATCCCCCACTCCCTGCTGTGGGGTCAGCACTACCTGTACGGCGCGACCGCGCTTCTGCTCGTCCTCCCGGCCGTCTTCGGACCGCAGGAGCGGGCGACGAGCCGCATCCACTGGTTCTTGCAGACGCGCGTCATGGTCTTCCTGGGTTCGATCTCGTACGGCATCTACCTGTGGCACGAGGGCTGGATCGACCGGTACCTGCATTGGACCGATCTCGCGTTCCGCGGCGTGTACTTCAGTGACACTCCGTTCGTCTGGCACACGAACCGATTCATCAGCGTTCCGTGGTTCGTGTTCGGCGCCGCGATCCTCGCACTGACGATTGCGTCTGCGTCACTCTCCTGGTTCGGGCTCGAGCGACCGTTGCTCTCGCTCAAGCACCGGTTCGACGGTGCCCGCCCCACCGCCGTTCGGTGATGGGTCAGGGTGGATCCGTCGCATCGACCGGCCCGAGGTACACGCCGATCGTCTCGCGATCGGCGCGCGCTTGCAGCCGCGCGTACTCCTCGAACGTGGCGTTCCATCGCGCCGGCAGCGCGAGCACGCGTTGGTCGACGGCGAACACCAACTGACGGGATTCGAACACCGCGGCTCGGGCGGCTTCGGTCGTGAACGGACCGCGGAGATTCGAGAACACACCGATCTTTGCGCCGGACTCGAGTCGGGGCGTCTGTCGCAGACCGCTCCGAGCGAGGTAGTCGTTGATGTCGAGCTTGAGCTGGTCCAACCGTCGGCGCTCGCGCCCGTCGAGGCCATTGTGAAACGCGATGCGCGTGAAGACGCCGATGGTCTTGGCGCGCGCGACGTCTCCCGAGCGATAGAAGATCTTGACCTTGGCGTCGTGACCGTTCGTGGCGCGCGTCGGTCCGAGCTGGCGGGCGAGGTAGACGTCGTCGGTCACGAGTTCGATATCGCGGCGTCGCAGTTCCGCCATCAGTGCGCCGCTGAACGGCTCACCGAATCGGAGCTTGGTGAAGTCGAGCAAGAGCGGTTGGGAACGCTCGGCCGGACCCAACTGTCGGTTGAGGTCGCGGATCGTCGGGAGCGACGCTTCTTCCAACTGCGGCCCAACGGTGGCCGCGTAGGTCGGGAGGTTCCATGCCGTCATCACGGCGACCAGCGCGATCGCCAGCACCCGCGCCCACCGATCGACGGCGGGTGTCCGATTCAGTTGAACCAGTCCGAGCGCAATCACGAAGGTGACGAACGCAGCCATCGACCACAGGAAACGGAACTGGTGTGCGGCGACGCCGACGATGTCGACGGTGACCTTCGAAGCTGTGTACCAGCTGCCCGCCAGTACAACGAGGCCCATTGCTGCCGCGGCGAGTCCGCTGGAATTCCGGCGTCGCCAGGCAACCATCCCGACGCTGACGAGGAGGAGGAGCATGAAACCGATCGCCAGCGCAGCGTGCCGCGTGCCGACGGCTCCGGTCCCGTCCACGGTCGGTGCGGTCGTGCCGTACGGCGTGCCCGCCGGCCGGAAGGTGTCCGGGAAGGAATCGCGACCCCAGAACGGCGGGTCCGCGAGCACGGTTGCCGTCAGACGGAGTGCACCCGTGCCGCCGACCACGCCTTTGGGCGGATCTTGGATCTGGCGCACGAGCCTGGACATGTTCCCGTCCGTAGTCGTCACCTGCTCGATCAACGATGGCGTCCATGCCAGCAGCCCCACGAGGATGCCGATCACAATCCAACGACCGGCTCGAACCGTGGTGCCCGCGGCCGCCCGCGCGTCGTCCTCTGAGTCGTGGCGGCGTTGGCGCCGTGATTGCAGGAGCCCGAGCACCAGCCCCGCGACCACGAGCAGCGGCGTCAAATAGCCGTAGGTGAGGTGGGTCTGCATCAGCAGACTTCCCGCGAAGATCGCAACGGGGAACACGGGCCAGTCGGCTGCGGCGATGGACCACATCAAGAACAAGAACGCCAGGAACGGGAGCAACAACCCGTGCGGCTGCCAGATGTCGTACAACAGCTCGCTGCCCATCGACCAGGCGAGCGTCGATGCCACGAACATTGCCAACGCGGTTCCGAGCAACCCGGCTCGTCGCCAACCAATCACTCCGATGGCAATGACCGCCGCCAGGTTCACGGCGGCCGCGCCGACCGCGGTTCCGACCGCCGAGCCGAACGCGGCGACGGGAACG
>JANLTQ010000086.1:0-2705 GCA_031363005.1 Acidimicrobiia bacterium
CGCTGCGCCGCATCCGCCGGCGGCGAATGCGTAGAGCCGTCCGTCATCCGAACCGGCGAAGAGAGTCGAGTCGGTGATGGCCACCGGCGAGAGATGGACGGATCCTGCGACGCCCGACCACAACGACCCGCAGGTGGCGACGCCGCACCCGGCTGCGGCGAACACCTCGACGTGACCGTCGAGTTCCGGGACGTACACGAGACCGTTGGCGACGGCGGGCATGGCGTCGTATCCGCCCGGGTGGGCCATCGGTGCCGACCAGAGGGGAAGGCAGATCGGACCGGCGAGGAAGAAGTAGTTGCCGCAATTGGTGACGCCGCGTGCGTCATACGCGAACACTGTGTTCTGTGCGAGTGCGTAGACGATCCCGCCACTGATCGACGGCGAACTGAATCTCGCGAACGTCGGGACCCCGCGCCCGCCCGGGCCGATTGCGGCCAGGAACTTCCTCGAGTGGGACTTGGTGTCGAACACGCCGAGGGTGTCGAACCAGATCGGACCCGGTATCGGCTTCGCAATATAGGTAATGGACGCGGCCATCACGTCACCGTCGACCGCCGCTGAGCCTCCGTCACCTCCTCCGCTGATTGCGATGTACCGATCGGCGCCCGTGGCGGCATTGATGAACGAGGTGATGGCGTACACGCCCGACGAGCCGAGACTCGTTGCCCCGACGATCACGGTGCCGGCATCGACGGTGGGAGCCGAGACGACGAACGGGCTCAGTATGAAGTTCGATGTCGGGAACGGGTGGGACCAGGCCGGAGCGCAGACGGCCGGGGCGGACCCGCTGCACGCGGGCGACGCGTCCACGTCGTAGGCGTTGAGCGACGTGACGTCCGAACCGCTCGGCGGACCGGAGTTCACGAACACCTTGCCGCTGCCGACGACCGGCCCGGTGTTGAGAGTGCCCGGTCCCGAGTTCCAAGCCTCGGTCAGCGTGGCGACGTTCGCCGCGGTGATGGCGTTCTCGCGGGCACTGAAGCCCGTGCGGGCCGGGCCGAATCCACTCGTGCCCCAGTCGCACGCCGCGACGAACACGATGAGCGATACGAGGAGTGCAGATGATCGCCGTCGCTGCAACATCTCGAGATCCTCGCCCTGAAGGTTGGCCGCGCCTGGCCGGAGGGCCCGACGTGGACAAGAACTCGGCAGTCCACCATCGCGTGCCAGCAGTGTCAACAACCGGCGCTTCGCGACATCGCTGACTTCTCGGGGCGGCCCCATGCGGCACGGTCCAACCCCTGAACTGACGTGTCCGAAACCCGCTAGCCACGGCGGGCGAAACCTGCCATCGTGCACCTCGTGATGCCGGACTTCGAACAGTGCCTGCGGGCCATCGAGAGCAAGGACGCCCGATTCGACGGGTGGTTCTTTACCGCAGTCAAAACCACGAAGATCTACTGCCGGCCCAGCTGTCCGGCCCGCACGCCGTTCGCGAAGAACGTCGAGTTCTTGCCCACCGCCGCCGCGGCGCAGAAGGCCGGATACCGGGCGTGCAAACGCTGCCGACCGGACGCGTCGCCCGGTTCGCCCGAGTGGGATCCCCGCGGCGACGTCGTTGCGCGCGCCATGCGTTTGATTGCCGACGGTGTCATCGATCGCGGCGGCGTGCCTGAACTCGCACGCCGGTTGGCCTACAGCGAGCGCCAGATCAACCGGCTCCTCGTCGCGGAAGTGGGCGCGGGTCCGCTCGCGCTGGCACGAGCCCAACGCGCGCAGACCGCGCGCATCTTGATCGAGACCACCGACCTCACGTTCGCCAATATCGCCTTCGCGTCGGGCTTCGCGAGTATCCGCCAGTTCAACGACACCGTCCGCGAGGTCTTCGCGGTCACGCCGACCGCGCTGCGAGCCGGCAAGGTCACCACGACCGAACCCGGTCACGTCGTCGTTCGCCTCGCGGCGCGTCCGCCCTTCGACGGCGACCACATCATCGAGTTCCTCGCCCAACGTGCGGTGCCCGGAGTGGAAGAAGTGGTCGACGGTTCCTACCGCCGTTCACTTGATCTCCCGCACGGCGCCGGAGTGATGACCATCACCCCCGGACCCGACCACGTGATCGGCTCCTACCGACTCGACGATCTCCGCGACCTGACGGCCGCGGTCGCGCGGACACGGCGGCTCTTCGACCTCGATGCCGATCCGGTGAGCGTGGAGGCGACGTTGCGGACCGACGATGTGCTGGGCCCGTTGGTGAAGAAGCGGCCGGGTCTCCGTGTCCCCGGACACCCCGATGGCGCCGAACTCATCACCCGTGCCGTCATCGGTCAGCAGGTATCCGTTGCGGGAGCGCGCACGATCGCGGCCCGGCTCGCGAAGCGCATCGGGAAGCCGCTCGACGCGCCTTCCGGTTCGATCACGCATCGGTTCCCTGAAGCGTCGGCCCTGGCCGAAGTCGCACCCGAGGATCTGCCGATGCCGCGTCGGCGCGCTGAAGCCGTGCGTGCCGTTGCGGCGGCGATCGCCGATGGTGATCTCGTCATCGACCCCGGAGTGGACCGCGACCGGCTGCGTGCGCAACTCGTCCGCCTTCCCGGCATCGGTCCGTGGACCGCGGAGTACGTCCTCATGCGTGCGGTCGGGGACCCGGACGCGTTCATGCCGACCGACCTTGGTGTCCGGCACGCGCTCGAAGCCCTCGGCGTCGATTCGTCACCGCGTGGCGCGCTCGCCCGGGCCGAACGCTGGCGCCCGTGGCGCGC
>JANLTQ010000092.1:0-1674 GCA_031363005.1 Acidimicrobiia bacterium
TGCCGATCGCCGAGCCGCGCGGCAGCAAGTCCGCGGCGATGGCGTGCTCGATGAAGTGGCGGTGGCCGATGAAGTTGATCTTCTCGATACCGGGCGTGCCGTCGGCGACGCCGGCGCAGGACAACAAGGCGTGGATCGGACCACCCACTGCGGCGACTGCGGTCTCGATGCTTTCACGATCGCGCAGGTCGAGCGGGAGACTCGTCACGCCATCGATCTCGATCGGTGCGTAGTCCAAGACCACGACGTCGGCGCCGAGGTCCCGGATCAAGACTGCAGCGGCTGCGCCCATGCCCGTGGCGCCACCGACGACGACGGCCCGTTTGCCATCGAAACGAAACGAATCGGGTGTCATGGATGCTCCTCGAAGAGTGGCGGGACGCGGAATGTATACGATCCCCGCTCGGTCCATTCCCGACCGCTTGCGATGGGATTTCTCATGAATGACACCGCGGCCGAATCGGCGTCGGCGAGCCCTCCGAGCGCGATCACCGACGACGGCGTGGCCCGCTTGCGAGCCCGCATCGGTATCCCCCGCCCCCACACGCGCGGTCCGCACTATCTCGTTCCCAACGAAGACGCGTTCCGCAACGTCGCTCACGCGTACGGCGACGACAACCCGCTGTGGTGCGACCCCGACTACGCAGCCACCACTCGCTGGGACGGCCCGATCGCACCACCGCAGCTCGCGGGGGGCGACTCGCTGATCGGTGAGGACGAGGTCACCGGTTTTGATGCGGAGACGAAGCAACTCATGCGGGGTGACCCCCTCGGCGGGGTGCACGCGTTCTACTCCGGGTCGTTCCGAGAGTGGTGGAACCCGTTGCGGCCCGGGACTCGCGTCTCCCGACGCAATGCGCTCGTCGGCGTGCACGACAAGGTCGGAGAGTTCGCGGGTCGTGCGGTGCACGAGTGGTCGGCAGAAGTCTTCGCCGCCGTCGGCGGACCGGTCCTCGCCGCGCAGTACCGACTCATGATCCGGGCCGATCGGGACCGCGCCGTCGAACGCAAACGCAACGACGCCATCGAACTCCGGCCTTACACCGACGACGAGCTCGTCGCCATCGACGCGGCGCTCGCCGGCGAGCGGGACCGTCGGCGCGGATCCGAGCCGCGCTGGTTCGAGGATGTCAAGGAGGGCGACGAACTCGATCCCATCGTCAAGGGACCGATGCGCGTCACGGACATCGTGTGCTGGCACGTGGGGATGGGCATGGGGCTCTACAACGTGGCGCCACTGCGGCTCGGCTTCGATCAGCGTCAACGCATGCCGCGTTTCTTCCGAGCGGTCGACCTCAACATCCCCGACGTGCAACAGCGCGTGCACTGGGATGCGGAGTGGGCGAAGCGCGCCGGCAACCCCGCGAGCTACGACTACGGCCGGATGCGCGAGACGTGGCTCATCCATCTGTGCACCGATTGGATGGGCGACGACGCCTGGCTGTGGAAGCTGGACTGTCAGTTCCGTAAGTTCAACTACGTCGGTGACACGCACTGGATGCGCGGGCGGGTCACCCGCAAGTACCTCGCCGACGGCGACCGCCCGGCGGTCGATCTCGAACTCGCCGGCGTCAACCAGCGCGACGACACCACCACCCCCGGTCACGCCACGATCCTCCTGCCGTCACACGAGCACGGACCGGTCCGCCTCCCGGAACCGCCGGGCGGTGCGAC
>JANLTQ010000127.1:0-3388 GCA_031363005.1 Acidimicrobiia bacterium
CTGGCGCACGACGACGTAGTCGCGGTCGAAGATGCCGGCTTCGATCATCGAGTCACCACGGACCCGCAGCATGAAGAGGGTCCCTGTACCCGTGAGATCTTCGGGCAACGGCATCGTCTCTTCGATGTTCTCGGCTGCGAGGACACCGGTTCCGGCCGCGACGTCACCGACCAGCGGGACGTGCACGACGGGTCGGCGATCAACGACTGCGCCTGAGCCCGGCTCGAAGCAGACCTCGATGGCACGGGGCTTGCTGGGGTCTCGCCGAAGGTAGCCCTTGTCCTGCAGGGCCGCGAGGTGGGCATGCACCGTTGAGCTGGACGAGAGCCCGACGTGATCGCCGATCTCGCGCACACTGGGCGGATAGCCCTTATGACGGACTTCGGCGTCGACGAACTCGAGCACCTGGCGCTGGCGGGCGGTGAGGGGTGCAGCTTGGCTCATGAAAAGGAGGATAACACGAGCGCCTGTTCGTAGCAAACATTCGTTCGTCGATTTCCTTGACAACGAACGGGCGTTCGTGCTCTAGTGGTATCCCGAACGAGCGTTCGGTGACGCGGCGCACTCATGGGCCGCTCGCCGGCACTGCTCGCACTCCCGACCGAACAAACAATCGGCCTGAAAATCCTGGACGAATACGAGTGTCACACCCTCGTGGTTTGATCCCAGCGGATCCCGGCGCCGACCGCACCGTGATCCAGACACCCTTTCGATGGAGGAGCCCCATGGCAGCAATCCGGACCACCGAACGAACCACCCGCCGGCGCACCCGCGTCGACCTTCGCTCACGTCCGACGTGCGTCCGGCCCGCAGTTGCCCCCGAGACCGTTCCGGCGATGGGTCCGATGGCGCTGACCTCAACGCTACGGGGCGCCGAAACTCGTGGCGTACCAGTCGGGCGTGGTGATGCGCACTTCGGTGAGCCTCGTGGTGTGACCCTTCGGAACGAAGCACGGTCCGCCTCGCCGGCCACGTTTCGACGCCGGCGCCTCGTCGCACTGCTCGGCCTCGTCGCCGCGCTGGCCATTGTCGGACAGGCCGGTGCTGCGCTCGGCGGACCGTCGCTCGGAGCATCGACCCGTTCGGCGGCAGTGCACCGGTACGTCGCTCGGGACGGCGATTCCTTGTGGGTCGCGGCGGCTCGCCTCGCTCCGGACGAGGATCCTCGTGCGGTAGTCGATGCCCTGGTTCACGCCCGAGGCAACGGTCCGCTCATGCCCGGCGAAGTGCTGCGGTGGCAACGGTGAGATCTCGCTGACCCTGGCCGTGACTCCACGATCGGTGGATTCACGAAGGGGCAGACGCCCGGTGACCAACGGAAGCGGACGGAGGCCGGCCTCACAGGAAGCCGGTGCGGCTACGTTGCGATCGATGCGTTGTCCCTATTGCTCGGAACATTCTGACAAGGTCGTGGACTCGCGCACGGCGGCAGACGGTGACGCCATCCGCCGGCGCCGGGAGTGTTTGGTGTGCGGGCGTCGCTACACCACCTACGAGCGTCTCGAACCGATCGCACTGGTCGTCCGCAAACGCACCGGCGCCACCCAGCCGTTCGATCGGAACAAGCTCGCACGAGGGATCGCCCAGGCCACGGCGGGGAGGGCGGTCGCGTCGGACGCGGTGGAGGAAATGGCAGATGAGTTGGCCGAGTGGGCGGCGCGCCAGGGCGCCGAAATCACGAGCGATGCCCTCGGACTCGCGGTCCTCGAGCGGTTGCGCCCCCTCGACCCGGTTTCGTACCTGCGGTTCGCGTCGGTCTACAAGCAGTTCGACGATCTCGCCGATTTCGAAGCCGAGGTCGTGGAACTCCAAAAGGCTCCTGCACCCAAATCACCCGAACGGGAATCCTCGTAACACGCGCGGTTCGCGTTTGTGCAGGTCATCGTCGAATCTCTCGAACGGGGCCGTCTGGCGTTGACACGGGGGAACTCCAGTGTTGTAATTCATCCTCCATGTCGCGGTAGATGGGGAATCAACCACAACATGTTGTGGTTCTCACCGCAAATGGGAGAGCACCACAACCACACGTCATTTCCGCGTCAGACCGAGCACCAACTGGCGCGCACAGCACGGGCGGAATGCACGACGGGCCACCATCGGGTGACCTGCAAGCTTGGACACAAAGGGGAACAGCTTCATGGCGATGGCGCCGGAACAGGTTGGAATCGGAATCCGTCGGTACTTCACCCGCGACGGTGAACACCCATACGACGGGTTGACGTGGGAGCGGCGCGAGGCCCGCATCACGAACTACAAGGACGGCACCGACGCGTTCTTCCAGCCCGAGGTCGAGTTCCCCACGTCGTGGTCGCTGAACGCCACCAACATCGTCGCCCAGAAGTACTTCCGGGGCACGCTCGGAACCGCCGAACGCGAGTCGTCGCTGCGCCAAGTGATCGACCGCGTCGCGGACACGATCACCGACTGGGGTGTGCGTGACGGCTACTTCACCGACGACGAAGAAGCCGCGTCGTTCCGGGACGAACTGAAGTTCATCCTCGTGACCCAGCGCGCTGCGTTCAACTCGCCGGTGTGGTTCAACATCGGCGTGAGGGACGTGCCGCAGCAGGCGAGCGCCTGCTTCATCCTCGCCGTCGAAGACACGATGGACGGCATCCTCAACTGGTACCGCGAAGAGGGGACGATCTTCAAGGGCGGCTCGGGTTCGGGAATCAACCTGTCGAACATCCGCTCCAGCGCCGAAGGGCTGAAGGGCGGCGGTACTGCAAGCGGTCCCGTCAGCTTCATGCGCGGCGCGGACGCGTCGGCCGGCACGATCAAGAGCGGTGGGAAGACCCGACGCGCCGCCAAGATGGTCATCCTCAACGCCGATCATCCGGACATCGAAGAGTTCATCTGGTGCAAGACGCACGAGGAGCGCAAGGCCCACGCGCTCGCCGCGGCCGGGTTCGACATGGACCTCGACGGCAAGGACAGCCACTCGATCCAGTACCAGAACGCCAACAACTCGGTGCGGGTCACCGACGAGTTCATGCGTGCGGTCGTCGAGGACAAGGACTGGGAGCTGAAGTCGGTCACGACCGGCGACCCGATCCGCACCCTGCGCGCCCGTGACCTGATGCGTCAGATCTCCGAGGCGTCGTGGGCGTGTGCAGACCCGGGGATGCAGTTCGACACCACGATCAACACCTGGCACACCGCTCCGAACAGCGGCCGCATCAACGCCAGCAACCCGTGCAGCGAGTACATGCACCTGGACAACTCGGCGTGCAACCTCGCCAGCATCAACCTGCTCAAGTACATCGGCGAGAACGAAGCGTTCGACGTCGAGGCGTACAAGCACACCGCCGAGGTGATGTTCACCGCGCAGGAGATCCTCGTCGGCAACGCCGACTACCCGACGCCGGCGATCGGCGACAACAGCCGC
>JANLTQ010000153.1:0-6917 GCA_031363005.1 Acidimicrobiia bacterium
ACGCGCCAAGTTCGACGTCCGGGAGAGCGCGCTGTGAGCCCACGTCGGCGGCGGTCGAACATCGGCACGGAGCGATTCGAGCCTGCACCACTCGACGGTCCCTTGCTCGAGGTCAAGGATCTGAAGACTGCGTTCAAGACGGCGCGGGGTCTCGCACGCGCGGTGGACGGTGTGACCTTCTCGCTGGAGCGCGGCCGCACGATCGGCATCGTCGGTGAGTCGGGATCGGGAAAGTCGGTGCTCTCGCGCAGCATCATGGGTCTGCTCCCGCGCAACAACATCGTGCGGTCCGGGCAGGCCCTCCTCGAAGGCCACGACCTCGTGACCGCCTCCGACGAGCAACTGCGCGCGCTCTGGGGTTCGCAGATGGCGATGGTCTTCCAGGACCCGATGACGTCGCTGAACCCGGTGATGAAAATCGGGAACCAGATCACCGAGGTGTTGCGCCAACACCTCGACATCACCAAGGAGTACAGCCGCGAGCTCGCACTTGCGTTGCTGCAATCGGTCGGGATTCCCGAAGCCGAACGTCGGCTCAACGAGTACCCGCACCAGATGTCGGGCGGAATGCGCCAACGCGTGGTGATCGCTATCGCCATTGCGTGCGGACCGAAGCTGCTCTTCGCCGACGAGCCCACCACTGCGCTCGACGTGACCGTGCAGGCGCAGATCCTCGACCTGCTCCAGGAACAACAGCGCGAACGGTTCATGGCGATGATCCTCGTCACCCATGACCTCGGGGTCGTGGCCACGCGCGCCGACGATATTGCGGTCATGTACGCCGGCCGGGTGGTCGAGACCGCGCCGACCCGCACGCTGTTCCGTGCGATGGCGCATCCCTACACCGAAGCCTTGATGCGATCGATTCCGAAGCTCGCCGCACCGAGCCACACGCGCCTGACCGCCATCGGCGGCCGGCCACCGGACATCATCAATCCACCGACGGGTTGCCAGTTCTCACCGCGCTGCCCGTACGTGCAGGACAAGTGTCGGGCCGAGGAGCCACCGTTGATCGATTCCGCCGAACCGCACCATGCGTTCCGGTGTTGGTTCCCTGTGGGAACTCCGGAGAACCGGGCGGCGTTGGAGTCGAACCAACGCGCCGGTGTGGCGTCGGCCGTGGCGATGATGGGGGTCAGCTGATGGCCGGCAGCGGAACCGCACACCTTCGCCCCGAAGGTGAAAGCGTGCTGCGGATCGAGAATCTGCTCGTCGAGTTCCCGGTCGGCCGGAGCGGCCTCAAAGTCAACGCCGTCACCAACGTCAGCATCGACGTGCTGCCCGGCGAGACGCTCGGTCTGGTCGGTGAGTCCGGGTGCGGCAAGTCCACGATGGGCAAAGCCGTGATGCAGTTGGTGCACGCGACGTCCGGCTCGGTTCTGTTCGAAGGCAAGGAACTCACCACGCTCTCGGGTGGGGACTTGCGTGAGGTTCGACCAAAACTCCAGATGATCTTCCAGGATCCGATCTCGTCACTGAACCCACGCCGACGAGTCCGCGACATCGTTCGCGAAGGGCTCGACATCTGGAAGATCGGCAACAAGGACGAACGGGCTCGGCGCGTCGACGAAGTACTCGAGACCGTCGGGATCGATCCCTCCGTGGCCGGTCCGAAACGACCGCATGAGTTCTCCGGCGGTCAGTGTCAGCGGATCTCGATTGCGCGTGCCGTCGCCACCAACCCCAAGCTCATCATCTGCGACGAGCCGGTGTCTGCACTCGATGTCTCCGTGCAGGCTCAGATCCTGAATCTCCTCGAAGACATGAAGCGCCAATACGGCCTCACGCTGATCTTCATCGCGCACGACCTCGCGGTGGTGAAGAACGTGAGCGACAAGGTCGCGGTCATGTACCTCGGCAAGCTGTGCGAGTTTGCCGACCCGGACACGCTGTACGCGGAGCCGGCGCACCCCTACACCGCGGCGCTGTTGAGCGCGATTCCCGAACCGGACCCCGAGGCGCATCGGGCCGAACGGGACGGCGTCGGTGGCGAGATCCCGTCGCCGCTCTCTCCCCCGTCCGGATGCCGGTTCCGTACCCGCTGTCCCGCAGTCACCGACATCTGCGCAAGCGACGAACCGATGATGCGCGAGGTACGGCCCGCTCACTTCGTTGCCTGCCACCACCCGCTCGGTGACATCACCGTCTCGGCGCCTTCCGCGAGTACCGCTTCCGCCGCTGCGGTGGCTCCCACCGATACCGCCGTGACCGCGGCCGCACCGTGGGCCGCACCCGAAGTCACGCCGGCGGCGCCACCAGTTTTCGCTCCTGAGCCGACCGCATCGCACGTGCCGCCTGCCTTCGTGAGCGACCCGCCTCCGATCGATGCACCGACGATGCCACCCGCGTATGTCTCTGAGCCTCCGGCACCGGTTGCGACCCCGACCTTCGAGCCCGAGCCTGCACCACCCGTCGACTCGTGGTTGACGCCCGCTCCGGCTTCCGAACCGGCCGAGGTTCCCTTGCCTCCCGTGGTGGATTGGACTCCCGAGCCTCCGGCGCCGCCCGTCGCTCCCGTGCCCCAGGTACCGGTCGTCGAGTCTTCGCCCCCACCGCCTGCGCTACCGGCCTTCGAGGCTCCGGCGCCACCGACGTCCGCGGTCACCGAACCCGAAGACTCGGAGTTTCCTCCGCCGGTGCCGCCTCCGGCCGAACCACCGACCGCCGCGTCATTGGACACGCTGCTTCCGAGCCGGTCCAAGGGCGGGTCGATCAACCCGAAGCGCTGAGCTCCTGCGTTCGCGCCCCCTGACCTGCAACATCGAGTCGCGCGTGCACTGTTCCGCACATCGACTCAGAGCTCGATACGGCGATCCGTGACCACCGCCTCGAGCAGCCGACGGTCGTGGCTGACCAGCAGCAGCGTCCCGTCGAACGTCCCGAGCGCCTGTTCCAGTTGTTCGATCGCAGCGAGGTCGAGATGATTGGTGGGTTCGTCCAGCACCAAGCAATTGACGCCGGCGGCCATCAGCCCCGCGAGTTGGGCACGACTGCGTTCACCGGCGGAAAGTTCGGTTCCGGGTCGCTGCACATCGTCGGCACCGAGCCCGAACTTCGCGAGCAGTGAACGAGCGCCGCTCAGGTCGAGCCCGGACGCGGCCATGAACGCGTCGAGCAGTGGCTCGTCACTCCGAAACGTCTCACGGGCTTGGTCCATCGACCCCACGGTCACCCCCGGCCCGACCCAACGTCGACCCGAGTCCAGGGCCAGCTCACCGAGGATGGCCCGCAGCAAGGTCGTCTTACCGGAGCCGTTCGGCCCGAGGATCGCGATCCGCTCTCCCGATCCGATCTCCAGGTCGAGCGGCCCGAGGGTGAAGGTGCCCCGGCGCACGACCGCCTGCTCCAGGCGCACCGCCACATCGCCGCTGCGCCCGCTCGGGGCGAGCTCCATGTGCAGGTCCCAGCCCTCCCAAGGTTTCTCCACGGGTCGGAGGCGCTCGATCGCTCGCTGGGTGATCTTCGATTTCGCGGCTTGCTTCTCACTGCTGGCGACCTTGAAACTGCGAATGTTCTTGTCGTTCTCCCCACTCCGCTTCACGCGCGCTGCGCCCTGCACCGCCCACGACTGTTGCTTGCGCGCGCGGTCCGTCAGCACGTCGCGCTTCGTGACGTACTCCTGGTGCTGATCGACGGCGTGTCGGCGGGCGAGCTCACGCGCGGCGATGTACTCGGACCAACCGCCGGCGAACTCGACCCCACGGTGGGACGGTTCCTCGATCTCGAGAATCCGATCGACCACGACGTCGAGGAACGCGCGGTCGTGCGAGACCATGACGATCGCTCCGGTCGAGCCGAGCATGAACTGCTCCAACTGCTCGAGACCCTCGAAGTCGAGGTTGTTCGTGGGCTCGTCGAGCAGGAGGACGTCGAAGCGACTCAGCAGGATGGCGGCGAGCGCGGCGCGCGCGAACTGCCCGCCGCTCAGCGCGGTCATCTCGACGTCGAGTCGATCGGACGGGATGCCCACATCCGCACAGACCTGTCCGACGCGGGCGTCGAAGTCGGCGCCACCCACGGAAAGAAAGTGGTCGAGCGCGTCCGAGTACTCGGTCATGAGCGATGGATCGACGGCGAGACGCTCAGTCCAGTCGTCGAGTTCGTCACTGGCCTGGGCCACGCCGGTCCGACGGGCGAGGTAGGCGGTCAGCGATTCGCCGGGACGACCATCGGGCTCTTGGGGCAGCAGCCCCACGGTTGCGTCCGGCGGGACCCGTTCCACGCTCCCGTCGTCCGGGAGTTCGGCGCCCGCGAGCACTCGGAGCAACGTGGACTTGCCGATGCCGTTCCGGCCGACGACGCCCACCCGCTGGCCGGCGGCGACACGCAGCGAGATGCGGTCCAGGACCACCGCACCACCGAGCGATTTCGAAACCGACCGAGCGTTGAGCACGGGAGCTGACGCTACGCGAGCCTCAGCTCCCGACTCCTCTCAGTTGACCGACGGCTCGAGCGCCCACTCGAGGACCTGGGTGACATCCTCAGCGAGGTGGAAGGTCATCGCCTCCCGCACCGCCTCGGGCACGTCTTCGAGGTCGGGACCGTTGCGCTTCGGGAGAATCACCGTGGTGAGTCCGGCCCGTTGCGCGGCGAGCACCTTCTGCTTGACTCCGCCGATCGGCAGCACCCGGCCCTGCAGGGTCACCTCGCCGGTCATCCCGACGTCACTGCGCACCGCACGCTGCGTGAGTTGGGACACCAGCGCCGTGGTCATCGTGACTCCCGCCGACGGTCCGTCCTTCGGGATTGCGCCCGCCGGAACGTGGACGTGGAAGCGCCGGGTCTTCAAGGACTCTGCGTCCACTCCCAGCGCCGCCGCGTTCGCCGTCACGTAGGAGAGCGCAATGTGCGCGGACTCCTTCATGACGTCACCGAGTTGACCGGTCAGTTGCAGACCGGGCTCGCCGTCGAGGCCGGTGGCTTCGACGAAGAGCACGTCGCCACCGATGCCAGTCACTGCAAGACCCGTGGCAACTCCGGGGGCCGCGGTGCGATCGGCGATCTCCTCGGCCTCGAACTTCGGCCGACCGAGGTGCGTGCGCACGAGCGCGTCGTCGACGACCACGGTGGTGGGATCGTCGGTCACGGCAACTCCCGCGGCAACCTTGCGGAACAGCCGGCCGAGCTCACGCTCGAGCGACCGCACCCCGGCCTCACGGGTGTACCCCGCGACCACGGTGCGGATCGCGGCTTCGTCGATCACGACTTCGCCGTCGTTCAATCCGTTCCGCTCACGCTGGTGCGCAACCAGGTGGTCTCGGGCGATCGCCACCTTCTCGTCCTCGGTGTAGCCGTCGAGTCGCACCACTTCCATGCGGTCGAGCAGCGGTCCCGGGATCGTGTCGGCGACGTTGGCTGTCGCGAGGAACAGGACACCGGACAGGTCCAGGTCGATATCCAAGTAGTGATCGCGGAACGTGTGGTTCTGCGCCGGGTCCAGGACCTCGAGCAGTGCCGCCGACGGGTCACCCCGCCAGTCCGAGCCGAGCTTGTCCACTTCGTCGAGCAGGATCACCGGGTTCATCGTCCCGGCCTCCTTGATCGCACGAGCGATCCGGCCCGGAAGCGCACCGACGTAGGTGCGCCGGTGACCGCGGATCTCGGCCTCGTCCCGCACGCCGCCGAGGGCGACGCGAACGAACTTCCGGCCCGTGGCGCGCGCGACGGACTCGCCGAGTGAGGTCTTGCCGACCCCGGGAGGTCCGACCAACGCCAAGATCAGTCCACTCCCCCGCCGGGAGTCGGGCGCGGCGGTGGCGCCGTCGGTGTCGTGGTCGTCGAATCCGCGCTCGGCGCGCAGCTTGCGCACCGCGAGGTATTCGACGATCCGGTCCTTGACGTCACCCAGACCGGTGTGGTCGGCGTCGAGCACGTCGCGCGCGACCCGCACGTCGAGCGTCTCGTCCGAGCGCACCCCCCACGGGAGGTCCAGCACGGTGTCGAGCCACGTCCGGATCCAACCGTGTTCGGGGTTCTGTTGACCCGTTCGCTCGAGGCGGTCGACTTCGCGGGTCACGGCGTCACGCACCGCGTCGGAGAACGTCACTTCGGAGACGCGGCGGCGGTAGTCCTCGATGCCGTCGTCGTCCTCGTCATCACCAAGTTCTTTGCGGATCGCTTGGAGCTGCTGGCGCAGGATGAACTCGCGCTGGTGGCGCTCCATGCCGTCGGTGACCTCGTGACGGATGCGCTCGTGGAGCTCGTGCTCGGCCAGAAAGTCGCGAGCCAGACTCAGCGCGAGCTCGACGCGCCGCTCCGGGTCCGTCGCTTCCAAGAGTTCGAGCTTGCGTTCGCTCGGGAGGTCACTCCAGGATCCGAAGCCGTCGGCCAGGGCAGCCGGATCAGAGGTGGTGCGAAGGAGTTCAGGGAGTCGACGGGAATGACGAGCCTCCGCGAGCACCGTGAGCACGCCGCGCAGTTCCTTACCGAGTTCGTCGACGCGCGCCGAGGCAGGCGAGTCGACCAGTTCGATCGCCTCCACCCACAGTCCCGCACCGGTCCCCGCGACACCCGGACCCAGTTGCGCCCGGTGCAGCCCGCGCAGGATCGCCGCGAACACACCGTTCGGGAGTTCACCGGCTTCTTCGACCTTGGCCACCGTCCCGACCTTGGCGTAGACGCCGTCGATCCGCGGGACCAAGAGCAAGCGGCCGTCGGCACCGGTAGCGCTGGCGACGGCGGCCTTGGCCTCGTCGGAGTCGAGCGTCAGAGTGAGGACCGTCTGGGGCAGCACCACACCAGTGATCAGGGGCAGGACCGGCAGGGCGAGGGTGTCGAGTTCGGCCATGGAAGGCTCCGATCAAGAGTTGCAGGTGATGCACTCAACTCCACCCTCCGACCGGTTATTCCCGACCCCCCACGTCACATTTCCGCCGCGACTTTTTGTCTGTGGGGTTGCGGTTTCCGCGACCCCACAG
>JANLTQ010000161.1:0-2965 GCA_031363005.1 Acidimicrobiia bacterium
GCGACGGGTACCGCGTGGTGAAGCAGGCCACCGGTGAAGGCGGCTTGGCCGTCGTTCGGGACCAGCGGCCCCGGCTGGTGGTGCTCGACGTCGGGCTGCCGGACATCGACGGGCTCGAGGTGTGTCGCCGAATCCGCGCCACCAGTGCGTTGCCGGTGATCTTCCTGACGGCCCGGGCCGAGGAGATCGACCGCGTGCTCGGTCTTGAACTCGGCGCCGACGACTACCTCACGAAGCCGTTCGCGCCGGCCGAACTCGTCGCGCGGGTCAAGGCCGTGCTGCGTCGAACCGACGGTGCGCCGGCGGCGGAGATGGTGCCGGCAGGCCGAGCGGTGGTGGACGTGGGCCGTCGGGAGGTCCGGGTCGATGACCAACCAGTGGACTTCACCACCAAGGAGTTCGAGTTGCTCCGATTCTTGGCCACGCGGCGTGGACTCGCGATGAGCCGTCAGCAGATCCTCGATCAGGTGTGGGGTCACGACTGGTACGGCGACGAGCGGACCGTCGACGTTCACATCGCGCAGGTGCGCAAGAAACTCGGCGACGCGTGTGTGATCACCACGGTGCGCGGGGTCGGCTACCGACTCGAATCCTCGACGCCGTGACGGTTCGCCGCAGTCTGCGCGGGCGATTGCTGATTGCGATGGCGGCGATCGCCGTCGGCGTACTCCTCGTCACCGGTTTCACCACAATCGCGCTCGCGCGCCGGAGCGCGGAGCGCAACGCGATCTCGCACCTGGAGGAGCAAGCACCGAACGTCACGAGCCAACTGCGCGGTTTGGCGCGGGTCGTGCGCACGCGCCGGCTACGCGACCAATCCTCGGTGGGACTCGGCCGCCTGGTGACCGCCGTACTGAAGGTCACCGGCGGCACGCTCGTCACGGTGCACGCGGACGGTTCGATCACCGAAGGGGTGTCTGGGCTCCTCGGCATCGCGCCGGGAGCGGACGGGGCGGCGGCGCGACCCGCTCGTGGCGCGGTGAACCCCTTGCCGGCGGATCTCACCGTCGCCGACTTCGACGCGGCGCGGCTCCGGCGCGGAGAACGTCAGACCGGCAGGGTCGCACATCGGGTCTTCGTCGCTGAAGCGGTCCGCTCGGGCGGCGTTGACACGCCCGTATTGGTCCTCACCGAGAAAGTGGAGTCGGCGGCAACGAATCGCGCGCGGGGGTACTTCGTGATCGGCGGGGCTCTCGCGCTCGTGGCCGCCGGGGTGGTCTCGTACTTCCTCGCCCGTCGACTCACGCGACCGCTCGCGGCGATGAGTGTCACTGCCGGAGCGATCGCGGGCGGGGACCTGAGCGCGCGCGTGGACCTCGGGCCGCATCCCGACGACGAGTTGGCCGATCTGGCGCGGACCCTGAACGCCATGGCCGTGCAGCTCGAGGCGGCTCGGCACTCGGAGCGGTCGTTCTTGCTCTCGGTGTCGCACGACCAGCGGACACCGTTGACGTCGATCCGTGGGTTCGCCGACGCGCTGACCGACGGCACCATTCCCGCGACCGAGGACCAACGCAAAGCCGGCACGGTGATCGCGGCCGAGGCCGGTCGGCTCGAACGACTCGTCGCCGACCTGCTCGATCTCGCCCGACTCGACGCCCGTCAATTCTCCTTGTCGCCGCGCGCGTTCGACCTCGCCGATTCCTTACGGACCACCGTGGACGCGTTCCGACCCGGAGCGGCCGATCTCGGGATCGCGCTCGAGGTGCAGGCCCCCGAGGTCTTGACCGTGACCGGGGACCCGGAGCGGGTGGCGCAGATCGTGGCCAACCTGGTGGAGAACGCGCTGAAGTACGCACGGTCTCGGATCGACGTCGAGGTCCGCGCCGCGCCCGGTGCCGACGTCGAGATCCGCGTCGTGGACGACGGTCCCGGCGTGGACCCGGATGAGGTGGAGCGGGTCTTCGAGCGACTCTTCGTGTCGCGCGCGGTGCCGGGTCGCAGCGTCGGGACCGGGCTCGGACTCGCGATCGTCGGCGAGTTGACCAACGCGATGGGCGGCGAGGCGACCGTCGAGCGATCGGCGAGCGATGGAGCGGCGTTCGTGGTGCGCGTGCCGTTGGTCAGGGTCGCGACCGCGACGACTTGACCGAGGTCGGGTCGGGGGCGGAGCACGTCGTCGGGGTCTGCCAACAGGTGAGGATGGCGTCGGCGAGTTGTCGCCCGACATAGGCCGAGCCTCTGGTGCCGAAGTGCGCGCCATCGGGGCGGAGTTCGACGCCCTGGACCCGGCGTGGGCACCGGCCACCAGGACAGACGATGCTGCTCAGGTCGAAGATGCTGACGCGGCCGTCGGCGGTCGGTCCGGACCGCTGGTAGAGCCGGTTGAGTGCTCGGACCCGAGCGGCTTCGTCCAGACCGGGAAGTACGGCGACGCTGCCGGCGACCGGATGGGGAACCGTGAGGATGACCAGGCGCGCGCCGCGTGCCGTGAGGAGCGCCGCCGTGCGCTTGACCTCGCGGCTGAGCACCATTCGCCCGGCCGGGCTCCCGAGTTCCACCCGCCGGCCACCGAGTTCCCGATCGACGGCATCCCAGGTTGAGAGCCACAGGACGAGATCGGGTCGGGGGGCGGTGTCGACCACGGTGCGGAGCGCGGGTGGAATCGCCTTCGCGCACGGACGCGACCACGGGTACGGATGGCCGTTGGCCGCCACGGTGACGCCGCGCAACATCGAACACCCCGGAGTGGCGGCCGTCTCGAAGCGAACCCCGCGTGCCGCCATCGCGTCATCGAGGCCGGGCCCCAAGGATGCGGCGAGGGAGTCACCCACGAGGACCACATGCGTGGGATCGCCCGGTTGTGCCGGCGCGAGGGTGGTGCTCGAGGTCACGGTTGGCGGACCGGTCCCGAAGAACCCCGGTGCAGCGGTCGCACCGGTGGTCCCGAGCACGATCGCCGCCAGCCCGAGGCCGATGCCTGCGGGCGCGAGCGGCCATCGCAGTCGTCGACGCCACCGGACGC
>JANLTQ010000028.1:0-2753 GCA_031363005.1 Acidimicrobiia bacterium
GAGATCCGCGTCGCGCACGCGTGGGCTCGCGTGCAGGATCCGGTACTCGCGGCCGCGATGAGCGGGACGCTCTTCCACTACGCATACCACCGGCTGTGGCACGAACCCGCCGCCTGGAGTCGCGAGCTGCTCGCAACGAGACCGAACGGCGACTTCGCGGGGTTGGAGGGCGCAGTGCTCGTGGTTGCGGGTGCTGCCGCCCACTCCGGCGACCTCGCCTGGGCGCGCGAGCACGCCGGTCCCATCATGCACTCGGCCGATCTCCGACTGCGGGCGATCGCTACCGAAATCGTGGCGGACGTTGCACTCTACGAAGGCGAACTCATGACGGCTCGTGACGCGGCGGACGCGCTCCGACGGCTCGGCCACGAGACGGGTGACCGGCACGTACTGGCCTTCGGCGCGGTCGACGCCTCACTCGCGCGCACGTACGCGCGCGACACGGCCGGCGCGCTCGAGGAGTTGGCCGGTTTCGATGCGGTTGACTTCGCGCCCACCGACTGCGCGTGGTTCGCCGTGGCGCGCGGCGACGCGCTCAGCATGGCGGGTGCCGACGGTGCGGTGGTGGCGTTCGCGGAAGCGTTGGAGTTCGGCGAACTGGTCGGGAACCGATTCATCGTCTCGGTGGCGTTGACTTCGATGGCCAACGAACACGCCCGGGCCGGAGCGACGCAGCTCGCGCTGGCCACCTACGCCCGCGCGCTCACGCAGTTCCGGCGTCACGGGAACACCACGCACGCCGTCACTGCGATGCGCAATCTGGTCGGGTTGCTCGCCGGCCTGGGTGACGATCGCGGCGCGGTCAGTCTGGCTGGCGCCTTGTCTGATCCGCGCCTGCGCGTGAGCTACGGCGCCGAGGCCGAGCACGTCAGTGGCGTGCTCAGAGATGTGCAGGCTCGAACCGACGCCGCGGAGTTCCGCTCGTGGTTCGATGCGGGGCGGGCGATCGACGTTGACGGCGCGATGGGCCTGGCGTCGGATCTGGTGGCGGCGTTGCGTTCCTGATCTTCAGGAAATCCTCACGAAGATCTCCAAGCAGCATCCGGATTCTCGTGCTGTGATGCCCCGATGACGACCTTCACCCGCACCCCATTCCCCGCGCCCTCCACCGTGGTGGTGACCGACGCCGGCCTCGAGACGTGGCTGGTGTTCGACCGCTCTGTGGATTTGCCCGCGTTTGCGGCCTACCCGTTGGCGGGAACGGCCGACGGTCGGGCGCTCCTCACGGAGTACTACGAGCACTACGTCGAAATCGCCCGCAACCTTGGCGCCGCGTGTTTGTTGGAGGCACCGACGTGGCGAGCCAATCCGGATTGGGCGGCCACGCTCGGGCACGACCGAGTTGCGCTGGCCGAGCTGATTGCCGCCGCGGTCGCGGTGCCGGACGCGCTCCGGCGCAGCTGGACGGGTACTGCGCCGTTCTTGGTCGGCGGCGTGGTCGGACCGCGTGGTGACGGCTACCGGATCGATGCCGCGATGTCCGCATCTGAAGCTGCGGAGTACCACGCGTTTCAGATCGGCGTCCTCGCCGACACGCCCGTCGACGTCGTCACCGCGATGACGATTTGTTACGCGGAGGAGGCGATCGGGATCGTGCTCGCGGCGCGTGAGCAGGGGCTCCCGGTCGTGATCTCGTTCACGGTTGAGACTGACGGACGGCTGCCGTCTGGCATGTCGCTCGGCGAGGCGATCGAGACCACCGACGCTGCGACCGACGGCTACGCCATGCACTACATGATCAACTGCGCGCACCCGGCGCACTTCGATGCGGTGCTCGATTCCTCCGCTCCGTGGATTTCGCGGCTTCGTGGGATCCGAGCGAACGCGTCGATGCTGAGTCACGCGGAACTCGACGAGATGGAGGTGCTGGACGCCGGCAATCCGGCCGACCTCGCGGCTCGCTACGCGTCGCTTGCCTCAGCGCTGCCGGCGTTGCAGGTCGTCGGCGGATGTTGTGGCACCGATCACCGCCACGTGGAACCGATTGCCCGGGCCGTCGTCGCGCAGCGAGGCGCGTGACCGCGGTCAGCTGACGGCTTTGAGCTCGCGTTTGAGTTCGTTCACTTCGTCGCGGATGCGGGCGGCTTCCTCGAAGCGGAGGTCCTTGGCGGCCTCGGCCATCTCTTCCTGCAGGGTCTGGATGAGCCGACCGAGCTCGTCCGGGGGGACGCCCTTGAGGTCCGCGAAGATCGCGCTGCTCCGCCGGTTCCGGCCTCTCCCCCGCCCGCTACCGGAACTCGATCCGGAGTCGCCGCTGTCTCGGAGCCTGACCATCTCGAGGATGTCCGTGACCTTCTTGCGGATGGTCTGGGGATCGATGCCGTGCTCGGCGTTGTATTCGAGCTGACGTTTCCGACGCCGGTTGGTCTCGCTGATCGCGTACTTCATCGAGTCCGTGACCCGGTCCGCGTACATGACGACCTGACCGTCGATGTTGCGCGCCGCGCGACCCATGGTCTGGATCAGCGCGGTGGCCGAACGGAGGAATCCCTCTTTGTCCGCGTCGAGGATGGCCACGAAGGACACCTCGGGCAGGTCCAGGCCTTCTCGGAGGAGGTTGATGCCGATGAGCACGTCGAACTCGCCGAGGCGGAGTGACCGAAGGATCTCGACTCGTTCCAGGGTGTCCACTTCGCTGTGGAGGTACCGGACGCGGATGCCGAGCTCGAGGAGGTAATCGGTGAGATCCTCGGACATCTTTTTGGTGAGCGTGGTCACGAGCACCCGCTGATCGCGTTCGGCGCGCACGTTGA
>JANLTQ010000207.1:0-1915 GCA_031363005.1 Acidimicrobiia bacterium
ATGACGACCGACCGGCCCGATTCCTGGGTGAGGCAGCGCCAATGCCATCCGATCACGGGGCCTTACCGCGGCGTCAGGACGCAGAACTCGTTGCCATGCGGGTCGGCCAGCACAACCCACGTCACCGACCCTTGGCCGACGTCGATGCGGGTCGCGCCGAGCGATACGAGCCGGTCCACCTCCCCAAGCTGGTCCCCACCGACGGGCGGGGCAAGGTCGAGGTGAAGCCGGTTCTTCGCGTCCTTCGGTGGAACGGGCGGACCACTCCACGTGATCAACGGACCGGTGCCGTCGACTGCGCGGATCGCAGTTTCCTGGTCCTGATCCCAGACCAGCGGCCAGCTGAGCGCAGCGCTCCAGAAGTGCCCAACCTCCCGCGTCCCTTCGCAGTTGATCGATCCCAGACGTTCGCAACCGTCGAGGAAGTTGTTGTTCGGCGCAAGCACGCAGAACTCGTTGCCTTCGGGATCGGCGAGCACCACGTGACCTTCGTCCGCGCGCTGACCGATGTCGATGTGCCGAGCGCCGAGCTCGACCAAGCTTGCAACCGTCTCCTGCTGATCGGTGACCGACGCGGTCGTCAGGTCCAGATGGATTCGGTTCTTGGTGGTCTTGGGTTCCGGGACCGGGAGAAAGAGGATGTCGAACGTCGTGCTGTCCGTCGGCACCAGACCGATCTCGTCGTCAGTCTCGTCCTCGATTTCCCATCGCAATGCGTGCGCCCAAAAGCGCGCCAGCCGGAGCGGCTCGTTCGCATCGAAGCACAACGTGACGAGCCGAGAGGTGGTCGTTTCCTCGCTCATGGGGACCTCCTCAACGCCGGGCGGCGTCCCAGAGTACGGGGAGGCTGGTGGGGCTCCGAAACAGCATGCTCCCGTGGATGTGCGCGTCGAGGCGCTCGGCTTCGTCGTGATCAATCGCCAGATTGGGAAGGCGGTCAAGCAGCGCGTCGACGGCAACCCGCGTCTCCAAACGCCCGAGGTGCATCCCGAGGCAGAGATGCGGGCCGGTACCGAAGGACAGGTGTTGCTTGGGGTTGCGGAAAATGTCGAATGTCTCCGGGTCGTCGTAGGCGTCGGGGTCGCGGTTGGCGGACCCCAACATCGAGGTCACGATCGCGCCGGCCGGGATGTCGACTCCAGCGATCGCAGTCTTGGCGGTGGTGACGCGCGGCGTCAGCAGCACCGGCGACTCGTACCGCAGGGCTTCCTCGATGGCCTGGGGAAGCAATGTCCGATCGCACCGCACCGCTTCGAGTTGTTCGGGATGGGTGAGCAACAGGAAGAGCAGGTTGCCGCTGGAGCGGTAGGTGGTCTCGATTCCGGCGGGCAGCAGCATCCGGAGGAACGAATAGATCTCTTCGTCGTCGGGGCGCTCGCCGTCCAACTCGGCGGTGACGAGGTCCGTGATCAGGTCGTCGCGCGGATCGCTGCGCCGCGCCTCCACCACGTGCGAGAGGTACTCGCGTAACTCGCCGGAACACTGGATCGCCCGATCCCAGTCTCGGTAGACGGTGATGATGCCGAGCGCCCACTCCTGGAACTGCTCGTAGTCAGCCTCCGCGAGTCCGAGCACACCCGAGATCACCTTGGCGGGGAAGGCGAACGTGTACTCCTCCACCAGGTCGACGTGACCGCGGTCGACGAATCCGTCGATCAACTCATCGACGATCCGGCGGACGAGCGAGTCTTCCCACCGGGCGAGCGTTCGCTGGCGAAACGCAACCGAGACGAGGGCGCGGTGATGGTGGTGCTCCGGTGCGTCCATACCAACGATGATCTTTCGGCCCCAGACGTCTCGCATGCCGTCGGCGATCACTGCCGACGAAAACGTCTCTCCATCTCGCAGCACTCGTGTGACGTCGGCGTGGCGATGTACCACGAACGAAGGTGGGGCGCCCTCGAACACCGGCGCC
>JANLTQ010000240.1:0-2683 GCA_031363005.1 Acidimicrobiia bacterium
TCCAGCCAGCGGACGTCGTCACCCTGGATGACGAGGAGTTCCTCCCACTTCACGCCGATGCCGTCGCGTGCGATGTGCGGCTCGACGGCCCACAGCCCGTCGGCTGGCGGGTGGTCGGACCCGTCGTACGCGCCCCACGTGGGTGACGCGACCTCGGGCGGTGCCGCGGCGGCAACGTTTTCGACGAACCAGCTGATGAGGGTCTGATCGAAGCCGTCGTGGTCGGGTTCCACGGCGCGCTCGAGCTTGGCCACGCGGTGCCCGAGGACCGCGCCGGGATGCAGTCGATGCCGATTCGCGAAGCCCGCACCCGTGAGGGTCGCATCCACGCCGATGGCGATCTCTTTGAACGTTGCACCGGCGCGTACCGCGTCGAGCACGAGTGATCGGTACGCGAGGTCGGCGGTGGCGATCTCGTCGTGGTCGCGGTTCGCGCCGTAATGGAACGACTGCGACGTGTCGACGAGGTAGTCGCCGAAGATCGGTGACGCATCGAGGATCACCGCGTCGCCCGGCTCGAGGGTGCGTGCGGTGGGCCAGAACGACAACACTGTCCACGGATCGGGCAGCGCAGTGCGGTCACCGAAGAGCACCACGGGCAGGTGGAACCACGCCGTCACTCCTTCGGCGCCGTACGCCTTCATCAGGATGCGGGCAACGTCGCGCTCGGTGATGCCATCGTGGAGCTGATCGATCGCCGATTGTTGGATCGCATACGACAGCCGTTGAAATCTGAGGAACTCGTCGAGTTCGACGTCGGTGAAGTGCTCGATCTTCATTCGGCGCTGACGCTAGCGAGAGGGCGCGCCGGCCGCTCAGGACGAGAACACCCGATCGACGAGGGCTTGGTTGTGATCGAACAGCCAGCACTCCGCCAGCTTGCCGTCGTGCACGCGGTAGGTGAGCAGCCGCATGAGTTCCGCGGTGTCGCCGTCCACCACCCATCGTTCGCGTATCCATGCCGCGGCGTGGGCAGTGCTCTCCATGACGTCGATGACTTCGAGCGGCACGCGTTGCGTCTTCTCCTGAACCGTCAGGAGCACGGTCACCGCCGCGTCCTTGCCTCGGTGGTCACCCGTCAATGGGTTCGCACCGCCGTAGTGCAGCACGATGTCGTCGGCGTAGAGGTCGAGCACCGTGGCGATGTCACCGGCCAGCCAGGCTTCGGTGTAGGCGCGCACGACGGATCCGGGGGTCGTCATCTCGTGAGTCTGGGCTTTCCCACCGGATTCCTCAACTGCGGGAACGGCCGTTTCCCGCTCGGATCCGGTCAATCTTGCGCTGGCCTGCCGCGATCCCGGTCGCGGTTCCGGCCCGGAACAAGACTTCAGCTCGTGATGCACGAGTGGGCGATCGAGGCGCGGGAGTACGCCCGGCACGAAGCGAGACGCGGCCGCCGCCACGCGTACGAGCAGATCGATCCCATGCACACTGCGCTGGTGGTGATCGACATGGTGCCGTTCTTCCTCGACGAGAACCCCTACGCGCTCGGCATCGTCGGGAGTGTCGCTCGGTTGGCGGACGAGTTGCGCGGCGTCGGTGGGACCGTGGCGTGGGTGGTGCCGAGACCGGGATCGCCGACGCCGACGGCCGTCGAGTTCTTCGGTCACGAAGTGGCCGAGCGCTACGCAAGGTCGGGCGGTGATGGGCCGCTGAGGGATCGAGTGTGGAGCGGATTCGAGATTGCGGCGGCCGACATCGTTGTGGAGAAGACGGGGGTGAGCGCTTTCTTCCCGGGCCGATGCGAACTCCCCGAGCGACTCGGCGAACGCAATGTCGACACGGTGCTCATCACCGGCACGGTCGCGAACGTGTGTTGTGAGTCGTCGGCGCGCGATGCGAGCACGCTCGGCTACCGCGTGATCTTTGTTGCCGATGCGAACGCCGCGATGCGCGACCAGGATCTGAACGCGACGTTGCACACGATCTATCGAAGCTTCGGCGACGTCCGAACGACGGACGAACTCACCGGACTACTCGACGGTTCCTGAAGAGCTCTGCGCCAGTCTCTTTCCGTGTCGACGGTGGCGTGAGGCAGCTCGGCGACGGTGCCCGTCGGCGGGTGTCTGCGTGGTCGGCCGGCGGGCGACCGCCCCCAGGGAGGAGCTTGGTCACACCCCGTGGGTAGGGTTCGCTCCGCCGCCTCGTGCTGCGACTTCCCCCTCGATGAGTCACAGATTTTGGAGGAAGTGTCATGGCAATTTGCACGTGGTGCGAGCAAGAGATGTTGACGGGTGCGTCCTGCACGATTGACGCCCTGCATCAGCGGGAAGTGACGTGGCCGCTCCCACGTACGCGGTCACGCTGCGGAGACTGCGGCACCGTGCGCGGCGGGCTGCACCACCCGGGCTGTGACCTCCAGCGGTGTCCGTGTTGCCGCGGTCAGCTCATCAGTTGCGGTTGTCCGTTCGATGACGACGGCTTCGCCGACGACACCAGCTTCGAGGACGCGTGACGAGTCCTTCGCTGCTGTGACGCTCGCTACCTGATCGTCGGCGGTTGAGGCTCGGTCGCGGCAGCAGGTCGGCGCGGGGGTCGACTGATGGCGATCAACACCATGAACGCGATGAGCGCGAGCAATCCCGGCGTGAGTGGAGGGGAGGGGCCTACGGCCTTGGTGGCCGCCTTCCACCACCGCGACCACGAGGACATCGTCGGCCAGCTCTTCGTGTAGCGAAAGTCG